>NZ_JAFZKX010000020.1 GCF_017551775.1 Fibrobacter sp.
AAACTTGAGCTTCGCGTTCCAAAGTGTACCTCACTAGAATTTGAGTCCGCCTTCACGAGCTCCCTCAGCGAGAGCCTGAACGCGACCGTGATAGATGTAACCGCCGCGGTCGAAGACCACGGATTCAATGCCCTTGGACTTGGCGACTTCTGCGACCTGGAGGCCGAGCTGCTTGGCCTGTTCAGTCTTCGTCATTTCGCCGAACTTGCCCTGGAATTCCTTGGCAGTCGTAGCGAGCTGGACGAGAGACTTGTTGTTCGCATCATCGATAATCTGGGCGACCATGTGAGACAAGGAACGGCGAACAGCCAAACGAGGGCATTCTGCAGTTCCGACAACAGACTTGCGCACACGAGCATGGCGTGCGATTCTGGACTGGATTCTTTTCTTAGCAATTGCAGTCATAGTTTACCCTTATTTACCTGTCTTCTTACCTTGCTTACGACGGATAATTTCGCCGGCGTACTTGATGCCCTTGCCCTTATACGGTTCAGGCTTACGGTACTTGCGGATTTCCGCGGCAGCCTGGCCGACCTTCTGCTTGTCGATGCCGGAGATGGAGATCTTCAGCGGGTCAACAGCCTTGAGTTCGACGCCTTCCGGAGCCTTGAAAATAACCGGATGAGAGAAACCGAGAACGAGGTTCAGGTCCTTGCCCTTCTGTTCGACGCGGTAGCCCACACCGACGATTTCGAGAGTCTTCTCGAAACCCTTGGTGACACCTTCGACCATGTTGTTGACGAGGGCGCGGGTCGTGCCGTGGATGGCGCGGGTGAACTTCTGATCGTCAGGACGGGAGAACGAAAGCTGGTTGCCTTCGAGCTTGATGGAGATGAGTTCGTGGACGTTGGTCTCGAGCTTGCCCTTCGGGCCTTCCACCTTGATGTTCTGACCATTGACGGCGACTTTGACGCCAGCCGGGATATTGATAATAGCTTTTCCGATACGGGACATCTTTACCATACCTTTGCGATGACTTCGCCACCCACCTTCTGTTCGCGGGCTTCGTGGTCAGTCATGACACCTTTAGATGTGGAGATGATAGCATAGCCAAGGCCGTTGCGGACGCGCGGAAGCTTAGCCACGTCGACGTAGTGGCGAAGACCCGGCGTAGAAACGCGCTGGATGCCCTGGATAGCGGATTCGCCCTTCGTGTAACGGAGCAGAACCTTGAGGATGCCCTGCTTGCCGTCATCGACGACGACGAACTTCTTGATGAAACCTTTTTCCTGCAGAACGCGTGCAATTTCACGCTTCAGGTTGCTGGCAGGAATGTCAACCACGGGCAGCTTAGCCTTGCAGGCGTTGCGCACGCGGGTGAGCATATCGGCGATAGGATCTGTCATTGCCATGAGTTATACTCTCCTTACCAAGACGACTTTGTGATACCGGGGATTTCGCCGGCGAGTGCCATTTCGCGGAAGCAAATACGGCAAAGGCCAAAGCGGCGCATAAAGGCGTGCGGCCTACCGCAACGCTTGCAACGGTTATACCCACGAACGGTATACTTCGGGGTACGCTTGCATTTTTCAATCATTCTTCTGCTTGCCATGGTATTACCTTACTTCCTGAAGGGGAGTCCAAGTTCTTCGAGAAGGGCGCGGCCTTCGTCGTCCGTCTTTGCAGAGGTCACGAAGGAGATGTCCATACCGAAGGTACGAGAAATCTTGTCGATATCGATTTCGACGAAAATCGTCTGTTCCTTGATACCGAGAGTGAAGTTGCCCATTCCATCGAAACCACGGCGAGCGAGACCACGGAAGTCACGGACACGCGGGAGGTTGATGTTGATGAAACGGAAAAGGAAGTCCCACATCATGTCGCCGTGGAGAGTGACCTTGGCACCGATGCCGAGACCTTCACGGAGGTGGAAGTTGGCGATAGCCTTCTTCGCTGTGGTGACTACGGCCTTCTGACCCGTAATGGCGGTAAGCGTTTCAGCGGCTTCGTCCAGAATCTTGCGGTTCTGAGCAGCGGCGCCAACGCCCATGTTCACCACGATCTTCTCGAGACGCGGGATTTCCATCACGTTCTTGTAGGCAAATTTTGCTTGCAGGGCCGGAACGACTTTTTCGAGATAAAATTGCTTCATCTGATTCATTGTTTTACCTTACACAGCCTTTCCAGTCTTGACACTGGTACGAACGCCCTTCTTGCCGGCTTCGCGAACGACGCGAGTACGGACAGGCGTGTTGCCTTCGAGGAGCATCACGTTAGAAATGTCGATCGGCATTTCCTTTTCGATGATGCCACCTGCCTGGTTGGTCTGAGACGGCTTCTCGTGACGCTTGCGGACGTTCACGTCCTTGACGGTCACCTTGCCGGCCTTGACACTGATCACGGTGCCGGTCTTGCCCTTGAAGGCACCGGAAATCACCTTGACGTTATCATTCTTCTTGATGTTAGCCATTAGAGAACCTCAGGTGCGAGGGAGATGATCTTCATGTAATTCTTTTCGCGGAGCTCACGAGCCACCGGTCCAAAAATACGGGTTCCACGCGGTTCACCATCCTTGGTGATGAGAACGACTGCGTTGTCCGAGAAACGAATGAACGTTCCGTCCGGACGGGAGATTTCTTTGCGTGTGCGCACGACGACGGCGTCGGCCACGGAACCCTTCTTCACCTTGCTCTGGGGGATAGCGTCCTTAACGGCTACCTTGATGACATCACCGATGCTAGCATAGCGACGGTTCGTGCCACCCAAAACACGGATGCAGGCGACTTCCTTGGCTCCACTGTTGTCAGCCACGACGAGTCTGGTTTCTTCTTGAATCATAATTCGCCTTACTCCAGGAGTTTACTTCTTCTTTTCGACGATGCGGACGAGACGCCAGCGCTTCGTAGCGGAAAGAGGACGAGTTTCCATGATTTCCACCAGGTCACCTTCGCCCGCTTCGTTGTTTTCGTCGTGAGCCTTGAGCTTCTTGGTGGTGGTCATGATTTTGTTGTACATGGGATGACGCTTGCGGTTTTCAACCACAACCGTGATGGTCTTGTCCATCTTGTCGGAAGCGACAACACCCTGCTTGACTTTACGAAGGTTTCTATCCATTTCCTGCTCCTGCCGGCTTATGCCTTGGCCTTTTCGCTGAGGATGGTCTTGATTCGGGCGATTTCCTTACGGGCGGCCTGAATCATAGAGGGTTTTTCCAAATTACCGAGCTTCGCAGTCATGCGGTAATTGAACAAATCGAGATTCAACTGAGCCAGCTTTTCCTTGAGCTGGGCCACGTCGAGAGCTCTCAGTTCATTTTTCAAGTCACGAGCCTTCATTAGATCTCCGATTCTTCGATGATTTTGCACTTAAGGGGGAGCTTCTGAGCTGCGACATGGAGAGCTTCCATGGCGAGTTCACGTTCGACACCACCCATTTCGAAAATGATGCGACCCGGGAGAATCACGGCGACCCAGAATTCCACAGCGCCCTTACCCTTACCCATACGGGCTTCGGCAGGGTGACGGGTAATCGGCTTGTCGGGGAACACGCGGATCCACACGCGACCGCCGCGCTTGATCTTACGGGTCATAGCGATACGGGCAGCTTCGATTTGGCGAGCCGTCAGCCAGCACTTTTCAAGAGCCTGAATGCCGAATTCGCCGAAGGCCATGTAGTTGCCGCGAGAAGCGACACCCTTCATACGGCCCTTCATCTGCTTACGATGTAATGTTCTTTTAGGACTCAGCATAATTACTTCTCTCTCTTGTTGTCGGACATGACGTCCTTACCAATCTTTTCACCGTGCATGATCCACACCTTGATACCGATGGCACCATAGACGGTCTTAGCAATCGATGTCGCGTAGTCGATATCGGCGCGGAGAGTGTGCAGAGGCACGCGGCCTTCGGCATACTTTTCGACGCGGGCAATTTCGGCACCGCCGAGGCGGCCACCGCACTGCACCTTGATACCTTCCACACCCAGGCGCATGGCGGACTGGATGGCGCGCTTCATGGCGCGACGGAAGGAGATACGCTTTTCGAGCTGGCGGGCGATGTTCTCAGCGACGAGCTTGGCATCCGTTTCCGGGCGCTTGATTTCGTGCACGCTGATGAAAATTTCCTTACCGGTGAGGAACTGGAGTTCGCTCTTCACGCGCTCGAGTTCTTCGCCCTTCTTGCCGATGACGATACCCGGGCGGGCGGTAAAGAGGTTCACGTTCACCTTCTTGACGGTACGTTCGATGCCGACCTTGGAGAGGGAGGCATGTTCAAAACGCTTCATCAAGTAGCGACGGAGGGTGATGTCTTCATAAAGAAGATCGGCAAAGTTGTCTTCGGCATACCACTTGGATTCCCAACCGCGGATAACGCCAAGACGAAGACCATTAGGATGAGTTTTGTGACCCATTGTTATTTCTCCTTGTCTGCGACGACGACGGTGAGGTGGGTGAGCGGCTTTTCGATACGGAAAGCGCGGCCCTGGGAACGCGGGTGAATACGCTTCATGATCGTGCCACCATCAGCGGCGATGGTCTTGATCACGAGTTCTTCAGCGGCAACCGGAGCGGCAGACTTCTGCTTGAAGTTTGCGACAGCGGACTTGAGGGCGTTCTCGACAATCGGGGCACCCTTGGTCTTAGTGTGGAGAATGGAGAGCATTGCGAATGCTTCGTCAACACGCTTGCCACGGACCAGGTCCACAACGCGGCGGAGCTTGCGCACACCGTAACGGACGTTTTTCACTTTAGCAACAGCTTGCATTATTTCTTACCTCCAGCGGTTTCCGTCTTGCGGTGGCCACGGAACGTACGGGTCATAGCGAATTCGCCGAGCTTATGGCCGACCATGTTTTCAGAAACATAGACCGGGAGGAACTGCTTTCCGTTGTACACGGAGAAGGTAAGTCCGACCATATCCGGAACGATTGTGGAACGACGGGACCAGGTCTTGATCGGCTGCTTCTTGTCGGAGCCAGCCATTGCCTGGGCCTTGCTTAGAACGTGGGAATCCACGAAAGCACCTTTCTTAAGGGATCTCGACATGAATTAGGCCCTCTTCTGACGACGGCGCACGATGTACTTATCGGTACGCTTATTGTTACGAGTTTTGGCACCCTTGGAGTTCTTGCCCCAGGGAGAGCACGGATGACGACCACCAGAAGTACGTCCTTCACCACCACCGAGCGGGTGGTCGACCGGGTTCATCACGACACCGCGGACGGACGGGCGCTTGCCGAGCCAGCGAGAGCGGCCTGCAGAACCCGAGGATTCATTCATGTGATCGATATTGGAAACCTGACCGACAACGGCGAGGCAGTCTTCGGAGATGAAGCGGACTTCACCACTCGGGAGCTTGACCTGGCAGAGCTTGCCGTCCTTGGCGACGAGTTCAGCAGCGGCACCGGCGGAGCGGACCAGCTGAGCACCCTTGCCCGGCTTGAGCTCGATGTTGTGGATCATCGTGTTCAGCGGGATGTCGCGGATCGGGAGAGCGTTACCCACGCGGAACTCGGCACCTGCGCCGGCGTTCAGCACATCACCGACCTTGACAGTAGCCGGGGCGATGATGTAGGCGCGCTTGCCGTTCTGGTACTTGACCAGGGCGATACGGGCGGAACGGTTCGGATCGTATTCGATCGTCTCGACCGTGCAGGGGATGCCTGCGAACTTGCGCTTGAAATCGATGATACGGTAAAGTTTCTTGTGACCACCACCACGACGGCGGGAGGTGATTTCACCAACGTTGTTACGGCCGGAGCTGCTCTTGATACCTTCGGTAAGGGGCTTGTACGGCTTGTCGGCAGTGATTTCCTTGCGGTCACCAATCTGCTTGTAACGAAGCGTCGGGGTAAGAGGGCGATAAGACTTCAGACCCATAGTTATACTCCTTCGAACTCGGCAATCTTTTGCCCGGCCTTGAGTGTGATGTAGGCCTTCTTCCAGTTGGGTTTCTTGCCGGCAACCATGCGAACGCGCTTGATCTTACCGCGGGTAATCACGGTATTCACAGAGTCGACCTTCACATCGAAGCGCTTTTCGATAGCAGCCTTGATGTCGGTCTTGGTGGCGTCCATGGCGACCTTGAACACGTACTTGTGCACATCGTTACGCGGATTGACCATGTTCTTCATGGTTTCTTCGGTAATGTGCGGGGTCAGCAGGATTTCACGAATTTCCTTCATTAGCGGCCTCCTTCAAGTTCCGCGAGAGCGGCCTGGGAGATGACAACGTTGTTGGCGCGGACGATGTCGTAAGTGTTGACATCTTCGACGCGTGCGCAACGGCACCAAGGAATGTTGTTGGAGGAGAGGTAAAGGTTCGCATCCTTCTCGCTAACAACGAACAGAGCGTTGCGCTGTTCGACGCCAGCCTTAGTGAGGACAGCGAGGAGATCCTTGGTCTTCGGGGCGCCGAAGCTGAGGGCTTCGAACACGAGGACCTTGCCATCCTTGGCCTTTGCAGCGAGTGCAGAGTGGAAGGCGATCTTCTTGACCTTCTTGTTCACCTTTTCGAAGTAGTCATGGGACTTCGGACCATGGGCCTTAGCACCACGAACCCACACGGCGGAGGTGTTCTGGCCGGAACGAGCGCGGCCGGTACCCTTCTGCTTCCACGGCTTCTGGCCACCACCGCTCACAGAGGACTTATTCTTGGCCTGGGCGTTGCCCTGGCGCTGGTTGTTCAGAATAGCCTTGATGTGGAGGTACATGCAGACCGTGTTGACTTCTTCGTCAAACATCTTCGGGAGTTCGATATCGTTCTTGAAATCGCCTGTTGCGGCGAAAAGCTTTGCACTAGCCATTAGTCTTTCCTCACCACGATAATGCTGTTCTTCGGGCCCGGGACAGCGCCACGGACGAAGATCAGGTTGCGGTCGCCGTCAACCTTGACGACCTGGAGGTGCTTGACAGTCACTTTCTTGTTGCCGTACTGACCAGGCATACGCTTGCCCGGGAAAACACGACCCGGGTAGGAGTGAGCAGACGTGCCGCCCGGTTCGCGCATGTTGTGCGTACCATGGGAGCGGGGACCGCTGTGGAAGCCGTGGCGCTTGATGGCACCAGAGAAACCGTGACCCTTGGAGATGCCGGAGACATTCACCATCTTCACGTCGGCGAAGTCAGCTGCACCGAATTCCTTGCCAACCGGCCAGGCTTCGAGATCAGCGACGTCAAATTCGGCGAGGTGTTCGCGGACAGCGATTTCAGCCTTCTTGAAATGGCCGATTTCAGCCTTATTGGCACGCTGTTCCTTCTTGAGACCAAAGCCGATCTGGACAGCAGTGTAACCGTCCTTTTCTTCTGTCTTGTGGCAAACGACCACGCACGGACCGGCTTCGAGAACCGTTACAGGAACGCATTCGCCCTGTTCCGTGAACACTTGGGTCATTCCCAACTTCTTTGCGAGAATACCGTTCATTGTTATTAGACCTTAATTTCGACTTCGACACCAGCCGGCAAGTCAAGTTTCATGAGGGAATCAACAGTTTGCGGCGTAGCATCGAGGATGTCGATAAGACGCTTGTGCGTACGGGATTCAAACTGTTCACGAGAAGTCTTGTCGATATGCGGAGAGCGGAGCACCGTATACTTCTGGACCTTCGTCGGGAGGGGGATGGGTCCCGCGATGCGGGCACCCGTTTGCTTAGCTGTATTCACGATGTCTTGAGCGGAGCGGTCGATCATACGATGATCGAAGCTCTTCAAGCGAATACGAATGCGTTCACCAGCCATGATTTTTCCTTACTTGATGATTTCGGTTACAGAGCCAGCACCAACAGTACGGCCACCTTCGCGGATAGCGAAGCGGAGCTGCTTTTCCATGGCGATCGGGGCGATGAGGTTCACGTGGATCGTGACGGTGTCGCCCGGGGTCACCATTTCGACGCCTTCGGGCAGCTGGATAGTGCCAGTCACGTCGGTGGTGCGGAAGTAGAACTGAGGACGGTAGCCGTTCATGAACGGCGTGTGGCGGCCACCTTCGTCCTTCGTGAGAACGTAGATTTCAGCCTTGAATTCGGTG
>NZ_JAFZKX010000021.1 GCF_017551775.1 Fibrobacter sp.
AGCATCCACAACCTGCACTTCTACCTGCACCTGATGCGCGAAGCCAAGCAGCATATCGCTGACGACACGTTTGAAGAATGGAAAAAGGAGAAGTGCGAAATACTGCAACGCGACCTTCAATAGTCGTTAGCATCTGGGAAAGGAGGGTGTTAGGGAGGGCGGAGCCTTCCCTAGTCATAGATGCCTTGCGATAAGCAAGGCATCAAACAGAGCGTGCAAGCCATATCCGAAACCAACTATATATAAAGGATTCGCATATTACGCAACAAAAAACACCCGGCCCATTGCTGAGCCGAGTGCGTTTGTTAGGAGGAGACTTTTTGTCGGTGGCTGATTACATCATGCCGCCCATGCCACCCATGCCCGGGTCCATGGCAGGAGCTGCCGGCTTCGGTTCCTTCTTCTCGGTGATCACGCAGTCAGTCGTGAGGATCATCGAGGCGATGGAGGAGGCATTCTTGAGGGCCGTGCGGGTCACCTTGGCCGGGTCGATGACGCCAGCCTTGATGAGGTCTTCGTAGGTGTCGGTCTTGGCGTTGTAACCGAAGGCGTCCTTGCCTTCCTTGACCTTGTTGACCACCACGGAGCCTTCGAGGCCCGCGTTCTGCACGATCTGGCGGAGCGGTTCTTCGATAGCGCGGCGGATGATGGCAGCGCCGGTCTTCTGGTCGGAGTTGTCAAACTTGAGGGCGTCAATGGCCTTTTCGGCACGGATGAGGGCAACGCCACCACCCGGAACGATACCTTCTTCGACGGCAGCGCGGGTTGCGTGCATGGCGTCGTCGACGCGGTCCTTCTTTTCCTTCATTTCGACTTCGGTAGCGGCACCGACCTTGATCACGGCCACACCGCCGGCGAGCTTGGCCAGGCGTTCCTGGAGCTTTTCGCGGTCGTAGTCGCTCGTGGTGGTTTCGATTTGCTTCTTGATCTGACCGATACGGCCCTTGATGGAGGCAGCGTCGCCAGCACCTTCGACGATCGTGGTGTTGTCCTTCGTGATGGTAATGGACTTGGCCTGGCCGAGAACCGTGACCGGAGCGTCTTCGAGCTTGGCACCCGTGTCTTCGGAAACGAGCATACCACCGGTGAGGATGGCGATGTCTTCGAGCATGGCCTTGCGGCGGTCACCGAAGCCCGGAGCCTTGACGGCAGCGACCTTCAGGGTACCACGCATCTTGTTCACGACGAGCGTTGCGAGAGCTTCGCCATCGACGTCTTCGGCGATGATGAGCAGCGACTTGCCCTGCTTGGCAACGTGTTCGAGCATCGGGAGAAGATCCTTCATGGTAGAAATCTTCTTGTCGTACAGGAGGATGTACGGATTCTCGAGGGAGACTTCCATGCTGTCGGTGTTAGTGACAAAGTACGGAGAAAGGTAGCCGCGGTCGAACTGCATACCTTCAACGACGTCGAGGATGGTGTCGGCGGTCTTGGATTCTTCGATGGTGATGACACCGTCGTTGCCGACCTTTTCCATGGCGTTGGCGAGGAGGTCACCGATTTCCGGGTCGTTGTTGGCGGAGATGGTAGCGACCTGGGCGATGTGTTCCTTGCCGTTGATCTTCACGGCCATCTTGCCGATTTCCTTGATGACGGCGTCGACGGCGGCGTCCATACCGCGCTTGATGTCCATCGGGTTTGCACCGGCGGCCACGTTCTTGAGGCCTTCGCGAGTGATAGCCTGGGCGAGCACGGTAGCAGTGGTGGTACCGTCACCGGCAGCGTCGCTCGTCTTGTTGGCGACTTCCTTGGCCATCTGGGCGCCGAGATTTTCGTAGGCGTCTTCGAGTTCCACTTCCTTGGCGACAGTCACACCGTCCTTGGTCACGTTCGGGGCACCGAAGGAGCGGGCGATCATCACGTTACGGCCCTTGGGGCCGAGAGTTACCTTGACAGCGTTGGCGAGCTTGTCCACGCCCTTCATGAGGGATTCGCGAGCTGCCACATCAAACTTGAGTTGCTTTGCCATTTTGATTTTTCCTTTTTTTTAAATTCTGTGGTTACTCGTCACTAGTCTTTGGTTACTGGTTTTTTAATCGCGGCTTCGCCGCCCAGCTAGGAACTAGCGACTATTGACTGGCGACTAAAGAGTCGCGATGACGTCCGGTTCCTTGACGATGAGGTAGTTTTCGCCGTCGACGGTGACTTCGGTGCCGCTGTACTTGCCGTAGAGCACCACGTCGCCCACCTTGACTTCCATGGGGATAACATCACCCTTGTCGTTCTTGCGGCCCGGGCCCACTGCCACGACCTTGCCCTGCATGGGCTTTTCCTTGGCATTGTCCGGAATGAAGAGACCCGAGGAGGTCTTCTGTTCGGCTTCGGCCGGCTTGACGACGATTCGATCTGCTAAAGGCTTGATCATTTTACTTTTCCTCTTTTTTGCGGGCTGCTTTCGCAATGCCCTTTGTTTAAACTTTGGTCCAAACTGGACTATTTTCGCCCTTTCATCAGCAAAAGACGTGCCAAATTCGTTTCGGCACGAAGTTTGCAATTACAGGGTGAAAAGAGGCTCAAATCCGCAAAGAAAGTCCACCGGGGTGTTTAAAAACAAAACACTTTTCAAAAAGTGTTTCAAAATTAAACATTTTTGGCGGTTCAAATCTTTCAGACTCCGTCGTCGTGATTCCCGCAATGGGCGCGCAAGTTCACGATATATTCCATCGCCTTGTTCTTCGACTCGACCTTCCCTTGACGGGCGAGCGATTCCGCCTCGCAAATGCGTACGAACCGACGCATCAGTTCGACCGGCGAAATTCCGAGGCCCTGCGCCAGCACGCAAAACGTTTGAAACGATGCCACCCGCTTGCCGCTTTCCATCATCGAGATGGACTGACGTGTAAGCCCCGCAGACTTAGACAACTCCGTCTGCGTAACCAGCGTATTGCGTCGTACTCCTATGAGCAATTTCTGAAAAGCCGTCGCGAAGACGGCAGAATCTTTGAAGTCCATTCCCATATATATAAATTAACAAGTGTATTACAAATTAGTGAAAACTTATGACAACAAAATGCTGATTATATTATTTTTTACATACCATAAAATGCAAAACTCCTGTTTTTGGGGACGCATTTTCCAAATATCCACGAAACGCGCGCCCGCAAATTTCCTATCGTTTACCGCATGAGTTTTCACCCGATAAGGCACTTCATCACCATCACGAGACACCGTCACGAAGTCGTACGCCTCTGCTTCAAAGCCGGCATCGGGTTCCAGGGATTCTTCCACGACCTCTCGAAGTACTCGCCCACCGAGTTCCTGCCGGGAGCCCGCTACTACAGCGGCAAGGAATCGCCGAACAACGGGGAACGCCGCGACACGGGAATGAGCCTCGCATGGATGCACCACAAAGGCAGGAACAGGCACCATTTCGAATTCTGGTACGACTACGAGATGGCGACCAAGAAAATCGTGCCGATGGACATGCCCGACCGCTACATAAAGGAAATGTTCTGCGACCGCGTCGCCGCCTCCAAGACGTACAACAAGGAAAGCTACACGCAGGAATCTCCCCTGCTCTACCTCACGAAGAGCACCGCGAAGGAAAAGATGACGGAGAACACCTACAAGAAACTCCTCTTCCTGTTGCAGATGCTGGCCGAGAAGGGCGAAAAAGAAACGCTGAGGTTTATTCGCCGCTGCAAGGACCTGCCCCTCGCCGAAATCGACGGCAAGCAGCTTCCCTAAAATTCTATATTTAACGTGTCGCGGATGGTCGCGGCAAATCACCAGGACGGAAGGACCAATATGGAAATCGGAAAAATCAACCGCGCGCGCGTCGACGCCGTAATGCCCCAGGGCTTCTACCTCGAACTCGAGACCGGCGGCCGCGTGCTGCTCCCGGGTAACAAGAACCAGTTCACGCTCGAAGAGGGCGAGATCATCGACGTGTTCGTCTACATGGATTCCGAGGACCGCCCCATCGCGACTCTCGACAAGCCCTTCGCCCAGGTAGGCGAATTCGCCGTCCTCACCGTGAAGGACGTGAACCGCGTGGGCGCTTTCTTGGACTGGGGCCTCAACAAAGACCTTTTCCTCCCCTACAAGCAGCAGCTCGGGGAACTGCGCAAGGGCGACCGCTGCGTCGTCTACATTCTCGAAGACGAGAAGAGCGGACGTCTCGTGGCGACCGAAAAAATCAAGAGCTTCTTGGACATGGACACGAGCGAACTGCATGTGGGTCAGCGCGTCCAGCTCGCCGCATACGAAGTCACGCCCGATTACGTGGAATGCCTCGTGGACTACCGTTACACCGGAAGGCTGCAGGTGACCCCGGGCATGGACCGCATCTACATCGGCGACACGATGCCGGGATTCATCCAGCGGTTCACTGCCGACGGGAAAATCACCCTGAACCTCACGCCCGTTGGCTACAAGGGAATTATGCAGAGCGACAGCCCGAGCGCCATCATGCACAAGCTCGAGGAAGCCGGCGGATTCTTGCCCTACGGCGACCACAGCAACCCCGAAGCCATTCGCCAGGAATTCGGCATCTCGAAAAAGACCTTCAAGAAGATTATCGGCGGCCTCTTCCGCGACGGAAAAATCGCCATCGAAGAAGACGGCATCCGCGCCATCTAGCATTCATCTTTCACGAAATAAAGAAAACCCCGGACTATGCCGGGGATAAAACGTTTTGGACAAGAGTCGGCTAGTCCGTTACTCTTCGGAAATATTCACCTCGTCCTTGTTCACGACGCGAATCTCGATGCGGCGGTTCTGCATGCGGCCCGCCTCGGTGCCGTTGTCCGCCTTCGGGCGGCTCGAACCGTAGCCCACGGCCGTCACGCGGTCCTTGGAAATTCCCTTGCGAATCATGTATTCCATCACGCTGTTCGCACGGTCTTCGGAAAGCTTTTGGTTCAGTTGGTCACTGCCTTCGCTGCTCGTGTGACCTTCGATTTCGACTTTCGCCTTCGCGTTTCTCTTGAGCCCAGCAATGGCGTTGTCGAGCGTGCGGAGCGAGTTCGGGATGAGTTCCGCGCTGCCCGCCTTGAAGTTCACGCCCGTCAGTTCCGCACGCGTATCGTCGAACAGCACCGTAATGCCGCCCGTGCTCGCCGTACGCGACACATAGGGAGTCTCGCCGCATTCATAGGGGCCAGTAAGGCTTTCGCAGAGGATGGTATACGTGTCCTCGCGCGGAATGAGGAAAGCGGTTTCACCGTACATGTCGGTCGTGACCGCGATCTTGTTCTTCGGCTTCCTCTGGCCCACGAAGACGAGCTTTTTCTTGGCCTGGGGAACGTCATCGTAGTTCGTGTAGGTCACGTTCAGCACCGCATGGGTCTTGTTAGGGGCAAGTTCTGCGGCGAAAGGGGCTGTACACACGGAGGCAAGCACGGAAAGCGCAATGACCGCGGACAATTTTCTCATATATACCTCGAAGGAGATCCCCGGAACGTTTTTCGGGGCGATTCAACACATCCGCGCCCAAAAATATATAATATCGGCACAAAATGACACAAAAAAAGTAGAAAAGAAGATTTTTTCGTTTCCAAAAACGGCGCATAATTCTATTTTTTGCATTAAATACAAGCATTTCGATGCTTAAGGGTACAAATTTTAGGAGAGTTCATGAAATACAGCAAGATTGCTGCCGCCCTGGTATTGGGCATGGCCACATTCGCTTCCGCCCTCGACGGAGACTTCAGCCTGAAGGGTAACGTTCAGACCCAGGTCGTCAAGTCTATCGCCAACGACTCCACCAACATCAACGAAGGCTGGATCCGCGCCAACGTTGGCGGACAGTACAAGGGCGAAAACCTGGAAGCCCTCATCATGCTGCGCATCTTCGCGCCGGAATTCGGCAACAAGATCGGCGACAAGATGTACGACAAGATTCTCGCCGACCTCTACTGGGCGAACTACAAGTGGAAACTCGGTGAAAAGGACATGCTGAACCTCAAGATCGGTCGCTGGAAGACGGACTGGTCGCAGTCCACCCACTTCGGTACCTACGTGGACAAGGACCTGACCAAGCGCGGCCTCTGGATGCGCGACTACAGCCACAACGCTGTGGAACTCGGATGGAAGCACGGCCTGAGCCAGTTGAACGCGATGCTCGCCATCCAGGACAACAAAGCGGACCGCGGCTACGTGCGCATCGAAGAAGACATGAAGTTTACCTTCCCGCTCGAAATGAAGGTGGCCTACCGCTCCAACGTAATCGACGTGATGCAGCATACCGCCTACCTGACACACCGTCTGGCCGCCTACGCCAGCTACAACATCATTCCCGAGCTGCGCGCCTACGGTGAATACTCCTGCGTCTACACCCAGGACGACGACCTCGACAAGAGCGCCAATAACTATCTCGCTCCGGAAACCAAGTACTACCTTCCGGGCATCTACTTCCAGCCGTTCTACCTGGGTCTCGACTTCGCACCGAAGAGCGGCATCCTGAACCTGCTCATGAGCAACCTCATGGTGGAATGGGAATTCATCGACAAGCGCGACAACCTGGAAGCCAAGGCAAAGCACACCTACGACGACTGGGCATGGACCGTCGCCTGGGTCAAGAAGATCGCTTCTACCAAGCTGCAGTTCAGCGTCTACAGCGAAAAAGAAATCAGCGACGTCGCCTTCGCTTTCCGCCTGACCACGACGATAAAGTAATAGATTCTCCTCCAACAAAAAGCCGCCGGCATCCATGCCGACGGCCTTTTTTGTTAGGAGGGGACGTTCTTGCAAATCAATAGAAATTCATGTTGAACCAGGCCTTGGAGCCGTCTTCGCTATACGCGATTCCGCAGGCGAGCGACTTGTAGGACGTGTTCCTCATGTTCAGGTAATGCCCGATGTAGCCGTAATCGGAATCCTTTTTCGGGTCGCGTTCGCCGCTCGTCACGAGCTTCTTCTCGTCGTCCCACATCATCTTCACGTAGGCATCGACAATCTTTTCGGGAGTGTTGTACCTCGACGTCACCACATTCGGGCCGGTATTCTGCGCGAACTCGTTGCAATCGCCAAAGTTCGCATGGCCCTTGCCCGATGCCATGTCATCGGCGGCCTGCTTGACCACGCACTGTTCGCGTTCTTCGCTCGCACGCGCGAGGGGCGGAAGGTCCTCGGTAGCGCGCTTCGCGTTTACGACCTCGAGGCAGTAGTCTCGCCAGTCTCCCGAGGCGGTCTCGGAACTCGACATCGGTTCAGCCGTACTCGATGCCGCAGGAGCCTCACCCGCAGAAGAAGCCGGAGCCTTCGCGCTGGAACTGCTTGCGGGCTTGGTATCGCCAGCATCTTCCACGTTATCCTTTTTCCAGTCTACTTTCACGCTATCCGCAGGTTTGTCACCCGGGATCTGGATGTCGATGGTGTCGCCGGTATCGACGCAGCTTCCGGCACAGTTCCCCGAGGAATCGTCGGAACAGCCCGCCGCAAAGAACGCTACGACAGAAACTGCCGCGCATATTTTAAACAAGCTTATTTTCCTATTCATCAGTTCAACTCCGTTACACAACGTACATAAAGGCCTTTCTGCACATTCTGGTCCGTGCGGTCGATACTCTTCGCCTGGCGCCTGAATTCCCACGAGCGCCCCGTGTTCTTCATGATGGAAGTCGAGGACCAGTAATGCCCGGTCACCTCGCTATTGCAAAAGCCGTCCCAGTCCTTGCAACCGCCACGCCCGAGGTTGTCCCAGTTGAGCTTCGCGCGGTCCTTCTGGAAGTCGCGCCACTCGCCGTCATCGGGCAGGTGCCAGCCCGCGGGGCAGGCCTTCTTCGCCTCGTTGTAGGTATAGAACCGGCCGAATTTTTTGCAGTACACGGAATCTTCGAGCAAACACTGCTTGGCGCTGGAGAGGCTGTACTTGAGATTCGCCAACATCCACAACTTGTCATCGCGCAACTCCACCTTGTACTTCTGGTTGTCACGCGGGTCGGTCATCTTCATCTCCTTGCGGTCGACGAACTTTTCGGCATACAGGTCGCGTTCCGAAACACAGCGCACCGTCACCACGGCCTGAGGCGGAAGGTTCACGACCTTCGAGTTGCCGCGCTTCACGTCGAGCATCATGGCGCGCACGCCGTTAGTATCCTTCAACGCGAAATATGCGGCGTCCTTTCCCTGGATCTTGTGCTTGGGATCGGCAAGGTCGTAGAATCCGCGCGTCTTGCCGGCAAAAGACTTCACATTAGACAGCTTGCGCGGGCCGGTAAACCTGTCCTTGGCGAAGGCCGTCCATTCAACGACATCGGGAACATGCGTGCCAGCGGGGCACGAAGCGGACCAGTCCGCCTGGCGGTAGTAGGCATTTTTTGCGCCGTCCCTGAAAGAAACACTTTTTTGAAAAGAAAGGTTGTCTGTAAACCAGTTCAAATTGCCCGAAGGCATCGACTTATAGATTTTTCCGTCGCGACTATCACGAATCGAAAAATCCGCATAGGATACTTCTGTAACAACGATCAAGGCCACTGCCAAACGGCCGACAAAACTCAACATTCCACACCTCTGAGGGGTTTTAACTTTTTTTGTAATATATATACGCAAACCGAAAAAGGAGCATGCAAAAAATTTTTTATGATTTATATCAAATTCGCAATTTTCGCCTATTCGCTAGAAAACGAAAGCTAGGGATGCGCCTTCGGGGCCAGCCCAGATGCCCGCCAGGGAAACTGGGCCAATTTGTACCGATTTTTTGTGAATTTTGATGACGGCGAGGCTGATTCCCGCCCCGGCGAGGGCTCCAACGGCGACATCGGTCGGAAAATGCCGGCCGGCGGCAACGCGCAACACCCCGACAAGACTGGCAAGCGAAAGGGAGGTCACCCACACGAGCGGCTTGTACCTGGAATTCGGATAAAATTCGGAGAACCATTCACCGGTAAACACGGCTATCGTGAACGCGGCGGAAGCATGCCCGCTGTAGAAGCTCCCGTACGCTTCGCCCTCCGCGGCGGATGCCGCTTCCGCGCCGTCGCCTTCGATCGCGTACATGTAGGGGCGCGGCCAGAACGAGAGGGTCCGTACGAGCAGGTTCACGCCGTTCTGGAGGGCGAGCGCCTGCGCAAGCATCAAGGTGTAGGCAGCGAGATCCCCGCCCGAAGCATCGCCCTTGTACCACGAGAACGCCCCCAAAGCAAGAGGCGCCACCCCGAGAGCGGCCGACCAGGTGCTGACATCCGCGCAGGCCTTGCAGTAACGGCCCGCAACCGGGCGGTCCCACGGCAGGAGGTCCGAGACATCCCTCATTTCGGCATTCACGGCCATCTTGTGCAGCCTGTAGTCGCCGTAAACGCTGACGAAGCCCGAAAGGAACGTGAGCGGGAGGTCCCTTTCAAGCGATAAGTCATAATGCCTTTCGATAAAATTCCTTTCCGGCACCGGGTCTACGGCCAAAGTATCGGGAACCTGCGCATACGCCGCACCCGCGAGGAGGGCGACAAAAAAACACCATTTCAGATTCCGCAAGAACACCCGACAAAGTTAATTAATTATATTGAATTGCACTATGCAACGTGAACCGATTACATCGACGATGGATTTCTTCAACGCCGTATCCGACGAGATGAGGCTCAAGATTCTGATGCTCCTCGACCTCGCGGAATTCACCGTGAACGAAATCAAGGACATTCTGGATATCCACCAGAGCAACGCCAGCCGACACCTCGCCAAGCTTTCCGCCTGCGGGCTCCTGAAGGACCGCCGCGACGGCATCAAGGCCTACTACCGCCTGAGCGAAGAACTCCTGATGAGTAACCGCGTCCTCTCCGTAATCCGGGACGCCTACGGCGAACTGCCCGACAAGGACGTGCTCCGTTGCCGCGCCGAACAGGTTCTGCAAGAACGCACCGACAAGACAAAGGGGCAAATCCACAAGCTCGACCAGGCCGGCGGAAGCCTCAAGGCCCAGATTAGCCTGTTCAGCAAGCTCATGCAGCCCTTCGAAAACGCCGTGGACATCGGCTGCGGCGAAGGCGGAGACCTCTCGCTGATGCTCGCCAACCGCTGCAAGGAAGTCACCTCGCTCGACTGCGACCCGAAAGTCATCAGCGGCCTGCAGAAAATCCTGAAGCAGAAGAACATCAAAAACGTTACGCCCAAAGTAGCGGACATGACGAAGACGGGACTGCCCGAAAACTTCGCCGACCTCGTGCTCATGAGCCAGGTGCTCCACCATGCGACCGACCCGCGGCTCGCCCTCAAGGAAGCCATCCGCATCCTGAAACCGGGCGGAACGCTCGCCCTCCTCGACCTTGCGCAGCACAAGGAAGAATCCTTCCGCACGACTCACGGGCACATATGGCTCGGGTTCGACCAGAACCAGCTCGAATTCTTCGTAAAGGAATTCAACTGCACCATCGTCGAAAGCGAAATCATCCCGAGCGAAAACGAGGTAGACAAGAAGCTCCCCGTCATCTGCATGATTCTAACAAAATCGTAGCGGATTTTTTCAATAGAACACCATAATTATAAAATTACGCTTGCTTTTCATCGAAAAAAAGGTATTTTATTGCAAAAACAACCGCTGGAGGTTTTTTATGGCTAAAATTATCAAGATCATCGTGATTGCCGCCGTCTGCGTCATTTCCGCATTTGGCATTTACAGCCTCATCCAGTACAACAAGGTCGACGAACACACCGCCGACTAAGCAAGTTCTATTCACTTAGATATCAAAACCGGGCCTCGGCTTCGGTTTTTGTTGTTTCATCATTTTCAAACAACCGGCAACCAGCGGCTAGCAACCAGCGACTAGCAACTAGTAACTAGCGGCTAATAATCTATATTTCAGGACATGAATTTCCTGAACAAGAAGCCTGTTTTCTTTGCGGTGACGGCCGCTACTTTCTTCGCAATTCTCCTCATCGTTTTCCGCGGGTTCGCATTCGACGATAGCCAGCTGATGCTCAACAGCGACCAGCTGAATGGTATCGGCAGCCGCATATTGCGCGCCGAAAACGCCATCGTGACCGAATGGGACGACAGCCGCCTGGGCGGCGTGCCTACGATCGACGCCCTGTTCGCCGACGCCTACCACCCGCTGGTATGGACGCAGTTCCTGATGGACCCCGCACGCGCCGTGGGCTTCAAGTTCATGCTCACCGTATGGGTCGCCTTCATGAGCGCGATGCTCTTGGCCTGGAACCTCACGGGCAACCGCTGGTGGGGCGCCCTCCTCGGGTTCCTCTACGCCTTCTCGCCGGAATACTTCACCTACATCTACGGCGGACACGACGGCAAGATGATGGTTTTCGCCATCGCGCCGCTCGC
Organism: Fibrobacter sp.; assembly: GCF_017551775.1. Lineage (NCBI taxonomy): Bacteria > Pseudomonadati > Fibrobacterota > Fibrobacteria > Fibrobacterales > Fibrobacteraceae > Fibrobacter > Fibrobacter sp. The sequence goes on from NZ_JAFZKX010000021.1 coordinate 11,216, forward strand.
CCTCCTCGCCATCAGGAAGGTTGTCCGTAACGGAAGCCTCCCCTACCTGATTGTACTCGCGCTTTCCATCGCGTGGATGATTCTCGGAAGCCACCTGCAGCTCACGTACCTATTCCTGTGGGGCGCCGGATTCTACACGTTGTACGAAGCCGCATTCCACTGCAAGACGTTCGCCACCCGCGGGAAGCGCGTCGGGCTCGCCGCCGCGGGCCTCGCCTTCGGGCTTGCGCTCGCCTGCTTCCAGCTGGTACCGCCTTACCTGTACACGACCACGCAGTCGGTCCGCGGCGAAGGCGACCACACCAACTACGGGCATGCCGTCAGCTGGTCCTTGCACCAGGAAGAACTCGCACAGATGCTCCTGCCGGGATTCATCGGCGTGGACGTGTACGAGCAGGATCCCCAGAGCGGTGACCTGAAGGGCAGTTCGTTCGTGAACGTCACCATGGACGAATACCGCAAGATGGGCACCTCCGGAAGCCCGTTCTACTGGGGCCACAACAGCTTCAAGCTCGACCACAACAACGCGGGCGCGCTCCTCACCTTCCTCGGATTCCTCTGCCTGTTCTTGCCCGGCAAGCGCCGTTGGGCCACGTTCTGGGCCGTGGGCGCCGTACTCGCCCTCAGCTACGGCATGGGCGCGCACTCTCCGCTCTTCAAGCTCTGGTACGCCATCCTCCCCGGCGTCAAGAATTTCCGCGCCCCGGGCATGGCCCTGTTCTGGCTCCCGCTCCTACTCGTGATGATGGCGGGCCCCGTGCTCCGTGCGATTACGGACAAGGAACAAGACATCGCCAGGAACATCCGCGCCCTCACGCACGGCGCCGCGATGTTCGCCATCCTCCTGTTGCTGGTCGTCATCGCGCGCTACAACTGGACCACGTTCATCGGACCTGTCGGGCTTGTCGCCTGCATCTTGTACGGTATCGCCTGCATCGGCGTGATGAACCTCGATGACCAGGGCAAGGAGTTCTCCTTCGCCAACCTGATTGACGCCTACAAGGCCAAGCTGTCCGGCTCGAACCTCATCGTTCAAGCCTGCGTGGTGCTCGGGTTCACCGCCATCGGCGCATTCCTCATGAGCGGGCAGGACCTGCTTGCCGACCCGGTCGCCGGCCCGTACTTTAAGCCTCTCAACGAAATCGTGATGAACGCGACCGCGGGCACCGTGATTCCGGGATTCGTCCTCATCCTCGTCATTGCAGGCGTAACTCTGTTCATTTTCCGCTGGAATGGTTCCATCGCCTACAAGGCTGGCATTCTCGCCGTCGCCGCCGCGGTAGAACTGTTCTTCATCAACGGGGCGTTCATCCAGAACGTTCCCGCAAACGAATACCTGCAACCGAAAAACCCGGTCGTAAGCGCATTCAAGGCGCCGTACAAGACCGATTCCCTCAATACGCCGCGCGTGCTTTCGCTTTCGCGCAACAAGGCGCTCGGGGCCAACGCCTTCCCGCAGTACCACCTGCGCAACGCCGACGGATTCCACGACAACGAACTTGCAAGCTACCGCGAATTCCGCGGCGGCCAGCAGAACGCGAACTACCTGTTGAACATCAACAATCCCGAAGCCGCCCATCCGTTCCTCGACCTCATGAACATCGGCGCCATCATCTTCGACAGCCGCCAGGGAACGACATTCATGCCTATCCAGACGGCCATGGGCGAAGCCTATATCTACGGGCAGTCCGTGACGATGGACGATGCAAGCGCCATCAAGACTCTCCGCGAAAAGGCAGCCATCCGCAAGCCCAAGGCCGAGGAGAGCGCACCTGTCGCCGCAGAAGATTCAACGGCCGCAGCAAGCGATTCGACCGCAACTGAAACCGCAGCGGCGGAACCCGAACAGGCCGCCGAAGCGGCACAGCCGAAGGCCGAACCCGAAGATGACAGTTTCTACTACCGCGAGACGGTGATCCTCTCCGAGAAGCCGGAACATGAAGGCGAAGGCGGCGTCGCGAACGGATACGCAAAGCTTGTCGCAAGCCCCAAGATGGACACGCAGGTGTTCGAGGTGGAAAGCGACCGCGCTGGCTTCATGGTCGTCGCCGGCAACTACCACCCCTACTGGAACGCAACCGTGAACGGAGCACCCGCCAAGGTCTACAAGGCATTCGGCACGCTCCGCGCCGTCGAAATTCCGAAGGGCAAATCCGAAGTCCACATGGAATACCGGAGCAAGCCGTTACACGCCTGCATCAAGGTGAGCGCGTTTGCGGCAGTACTCCTCATCGCGCTCGGAGTCTTTGTCGCCTACAGGCAGAAGAAAGCTTAATGGATGTCCTTGCACGCTTGCGTTTACAGCGCTGCGGTGCTGTGGCATGACGCCGACTAAATTTTTCCGGCGAAGAAGCTATCGAAATCGATATCCTTGACGCTCTCTACGATGAACTCGGGCTTGGTCTCGAGTTTTTTTACATCTTCGAGCTTGGTCTCACCGCATAGTGGGAGCACGAACCTGCAGCCGGCGCGCTTCGCGAGTTCGAAGTCCGTATAGAGGCGGTCGCCCACGAACAGGATTTCTTCGGGAGCGAAATTTTTCAGCACGCCCGCAAGCATCGCCGGGTTGGGTTTTCCGAAACTGCGTTCCGGTTCCACGCCGTACGCCGTCTTCAAAAGCGCCATGAAGCTCCCGATATCGGGCACGGGGCCGTTAGCATCGGGGCACACGAAATCGGTATGCGTCACCCAGAACGGGATGCCGCGCTGCACGCGGAAACTGAGTTCGCAGAGTTCGCGGTAATCAAAGCTGTTGTGGTAGGCGACGAGCACGAGTTCCGTATCTTCAACCGACGGATTCAAATTCAAACTCGGGTCCTGCGCGGCAAACCACTCGTACACTTCGGGGTTCGCGAAAAAGAACACGTTCTTGATGCCCTTCTCGTGGATGGCATCGAGCGAGAGGTACAAAGCCGAGATGATGGAATCGTCGCGGAGCGGAAGCCCCATCACCTTCAGGCGGTTCTCGTAAAAGACGGGCGACTTGCTCGTATTGTTGCTCAGGTAATAGACCGGCACGCGTGCCGCCACGCGCTTTACCGCTTCTACGGCACCCGGATAAGGACGACCGCTGAGGTACAGCGTCCCGTCCAAATCGAAGACTACGGCTTTTACCGACTTGTGTTCCATGAGCACCAATGTAGAAAATTTTCTACCTTGTACTGCATGAAAACACCCGACAGCCGTTTCTACTGCCCGCAGATTGCAGTGGGCGAATTCGACCTCGACGAAAACGAGAGCAGCCACGCCGTGCGCGTATGCCGTGCAGCCGCAGGCGACACGTTGCAGCTTTCCGACGGGAACGGCCACTACGCGGATGCGATTATCGTAAAAGCCGACCCCAAGCAATGCAGGGTCCGCATCGACAGTTTCGAGACCGCGGGTACGGAACGCCCCAAGCTGAGCCTCGCCATCGCCTGCCTCAAGGACGACGCGCTCGAGGAAGTCGTATTCCACGCCGCGCAGACAGAAATTGACACAATCTATTTCTTGAGGACGGACTTCTCGCAGGAACCGAAGAACTCCGACCTGCACAAGCTCGTACGCCGCGCCGAACTCAAGAGCCTGGTGAGCCTCAAGCAATCCAGGAAACCGTGGCTCACTCGAATCGAAGGCCCCGTAGAATTCGACAAGTGGCTTTCCGCATACGAAGGCGACCTCGTGCTCTGTGACATCGACGGCCAGAAGGCTGCGCCCTCCATAGAGCGCCCGACCGCTCTCCTCATCGGGCCGGAAGGCGGCTTTTCGCCCCGGGAAATCGAAGCCGTAAAGAACTACAACCGCGGAAAATCGACGCCCATCAGCCTCGGGAAAACACGCCTGAGGGCAAGGACCGCGGCCATCGTCGCCCTCGGAAAATTCTTCTAAATCGCCGAATTTTCGCTTTATTCAGCAATTATCGCCGTTAATCACCAAAAAACGAGTTTTTTTCCATTACGGCTTGACTTTGACATTTGTTTAAAATATTTTTGCTTAAAGACTTCATTTAGGCCCAAGAAGGGAAAACAAAAAAGGAGTTATATATGAAGAAGTTGATTGTTGCCATCGCCGCGGCATTCCTCATGATCGGCTGTAGCTCTACCCCGCAAGAAAAATCTGCAGACAAGCTCATCGAAATGCAGATGCTCAAGAAGAAATACCTCAAGGACAACATTCCCGCCGGCATGGGCATCGGAGTCTCCACCAACGAACAGCTCGCTTTGGAATTGGCCGACCAGAACGCCCGTGTAGACCTCGCCAAGGTAATCGACGCGCAGACGAAGGCTCTCGTCAAGAACTTCAAGGAAGACGTGAACGACCAGGTCGCCGAACACTTCCAGACCACCTCCAAGACCGTCGTGGACACCCACATGAGCGGCGCCACCCTTACCGACGTGCAGGTAGAAACCACCGAGGACGGCCACTTCAAAGTTTACGGAGTCATGGCCCTCAACGCGAACCTCGTCGATGAACTCGTCAAGAGCCTCCAGGCATCCGGAACCTACGACGATGCCATCGCCGGCAAGATCCGCGCAGCCGCCAGCAAGGCCTATACCGAACTCGACGGAGAAACCGCGAAATAGTCGAAATCTCGCAAATTGCGCCATTTTGAACGGGACCGGCTTCGCCGGGCCCTTCTTTTTTTTGGTTTTCTGAAAAAAAAAGCCCCCTTTCCCCACCAATTTTTGTTATATTTGCATATATCAAAATATTTGCATAAACCAAGCGTGGTAGACCGGGCCACGAAAAACAACCGCGAGGTGACATGAAAATCGTCGATATCCTGAAGCAAGACAAGATGAGCCTTTCGTTCGAAGTATTCCCGCCCAAGAAGGAAACCAGTTTCGAAAGCGTCAGGACGGCAACGGAAGCCATCGCGGCACTCGGCCCCGCGTTCATGAGCGTCACCTACGGCGCGGGTGGCGGCGTGAGCCACTACACCCTCGACATCGCGAAGAACCTCAAGCAAAAATTCGGCATCCCGATGCTCGCCCACCTCACCTGCGTTTCGAGCAGCAAGGATACGGTGCACCAGCGCATCGACGAAATGAAGGCCGCAGGCATCAAGAACGTGATGGCCCTGCGCGGCGACCTCACCCCGGAACTCCTCGAGAAGGGCCGCGACAACTGCGACTACCACTACGCCGTGGAACTCATCCGCGAACTCAAGGAAAGCGATTCCGACTTCTGCATCGGCGCGGCCTGCTACCCCGAAAAGCACCCCGAAAGCGCGAACCAGGCCGAAGACATCAAGCACCTCAAGGAGAAGGTCGACGCGGGCGCAGACTTCCTCACCACGCAGATGGTCTTCGACAACAACCTGTTCTTCAGTTTCCTCTACAAGCTGCGCGACGCCGGCGTGAACTGCCCCGTGCTCCCCGGCATCATGCCCATCACGAACGCGAACCAGGTGGAACGCGCCATCAAGCTTTCGGGTTCCTTCATGCCGCAGCGCTTCAAGTCGCTCGTCGACAAGTTCGGGAGCGATCCCGAGGCCATGAAGCAGGCGGGCATCATCTATGCGGCCGACCAGATTATCGACCTGTACGCGAACGGCATCACGAACGTACACGTGTATTCCATGAACAAGCCCGACGTGGCCGAAGGCATCTTGAAGAACGTCTCCGCGATTCTCGGAAAGAATTTCTCGGCATAAGCAAACACCCCCGGCTTACGCACGAGGGCATCACCATTCACCGATAAAATTTGACGACCATTTCCACAATCGGAGATGGCCGTTTTTCAATTCTCGCCGAGGCACAAAAAAACGCCTTCCCATGAGCAGGGAAAGCGTCAATTAGACTTGTGACTAGACCGGACTAGCGGTCGTGGATATCCACGCACTCACGCACGTTACGGGCAGCAAACATACGGCCACGGCGCGGGTCAAGGCAATCCACGCGACCCGGGTGGTTGCGGTGGAAGTCAACCGTCATCCAACGGGTACCGTCGTTGCAGAAATAATCCCAACGGCCTTCGGCGTCACCACGGTCGCAGCGGCCTTCGATCATCGGACGGCGGTTGCGGTAGTCAACGCGGTAATGATGTTCACGCGGACGGCAATCCGGCTTCTGGAAGCGGCATTCGAGGCGTTCACGCGGAGGAGGCGGAGGAGGCGGATTGTGGTGTTTGTTGTTTTCAACGCGAACGCTGAAGCCAGCCCAAGCACCGGAAGAGAGCAGCAGGGTCGCTGCAAGAACTGCTAAAAGGGATCGTTTCATTGTTTCTCCTTATTATAAAAGCGAAAAAAAACGTTGTTTTCCAAATATAAGTTAAAAATCTTCGAAAAGACAATAACCCGAGGAAAAAAAAGCAAAAACAAGGCCAAATTAAATCAATTCATCGGGCGGAAGGTGTTCTGCGCTCTCCGGTTCCTGGTAGAACGACTCGGGCACCTGCACCTGATTCTGGAAATAAGCCCTGTGTGCAGCAATCACGCGTTCGCGGGCGAACGCGGCATCCTGCCATTCGCCGATCTGCACGTCCTTGCCTTCCAGTTCCTTGTAGTTCTGGAAGAAGTTGCGCGTGATGCGCAAAAACATCTGGTCGACATCACCTATGTCCTTGATGGGCCTAGGGTTAAATGTCGGAACGCCAAGCACCTTGTAATCCTTCTTGCCGCCGTCAGTCATGTCGAGGGCGCCGATTACGCGGCAGGTGCACACAGAACCCGTCATCATCGAGGCGGGGCTGTAGATGAGCATATCGAGCGCGTCGCCGTCGTCGGCCTTGGTGCTCGGGATAAAACCGTAAGTGCAGGGGTAGCTCATGGAGCTGAGCAGGCAGCGGTCCAGGCGGAACACGTGCAGGCGTTCGTCATACTCGTACTTGAGGCTGGTATCCTTGCCGATTTCCACGACGCAGTCCACTTCGTAGGGGTACTTACGTCCGATGGGGAGATCCAGATAGTTAATTGCCATTTATACTCCGAAGGCTCGACGTCGGGCCTATTTTTCATTTTTTGGTCAAATTGTTAACACAAATTTAACCTTTTTATAACAAATAGTCAAGGCGAAGCGGTTTTCTGGAACGTCGAACGAGCGGTCTCCGCGAGCCGGAGGCGGCTCGTATTGACGAGCCGTCAAAGGCGAGAGCGAGTGAGGATCCGGAGGTTTCAACGCCTGGAACGTCGAACGAGCGGTCTTATCTACTTCTCCAACGTGATGACGTGACCTTGTCAAACAGCCCGAAGTAAAACACCGGCTCGCCCTTGTCGGGGCTGTACCCCACTTCGAAACGGATGCGGTCGAGCGCCGGAATCACCAGGTGGATACCGCCATAGACGGCACCCTCGTAATTATCCCAGCCGGGGCGGCCCTTGTCCCAGAGCAGGCTCCCGTCGAAGCCGGCCACAAGCTGCACCCCATAGAAGAAGTTTATGCCCCAGATGCTCGCGGCGTGCCTTTCCATAAGCACGAAGCGTTCCTCGAGCGTGAGCAAGGCCTCGTGGACCCCAAGAGAGCCCGAGTCGGCCTCGTGCCCGCGAAACGTATTGGCGCCGCCATGGTAGTAGTAATCGTAAAATTCCACATCGCCCGGACGGTAACGTACGAGAGCCGTCGCACCCGTTATAAAACGCCCGAAGGTCTTGTAGGCCCGCGCATCCGTCAAAAGTTCCCAGTAGTTTTCGCCCTTCAGCGAAGAACACTCCAGGCCCTCGCCGCATTCGCTGTTGCTCACCATGAAGTTCGAACCCGCGCCCACATGGGTGAGCATGTATTCGAAATACGTTCCCTTGCGGGTATCCAGCTTGCTGTCGCGGTAATCCAAGGCAATGCCGGCACCGATTTCAGGTAGGATAGCCCCGCCCCACGTGGATATCATGCGCAAGGCCGCCGTGCCAAGCAGGGAAAAATGTTCCTTCACTTCGTAATCCACGTCAAAATCCCACAGCAGACTCCTTTCCGGGAAATCCCTGATTTCGTCGTAGCTGTCGGTCATCAGGAACTCAAAATTCCACCCGAGCGGCGTCCCGAACAGGTAAGGGGAACTGGCGTAGAAAGCGACCTCGTTCTTGTCGAAAAACGGGTCGACCGTCGTGCGGTACTGGACTTCGAGCCGGATATCCTCGCCCAGCACGTTGATGTTGGCCAGCGCAAGGCCGAGCATCAGGCCGTCACGGTCGGTCTTCTTGCCCGCGGGCGCGGGAATCCAGCGGAATATTTCCTTGAAATGGTACGTGAGCTTTATGGAAGTCGGTTCGGCAAGCTCACCAACCTTGTCGCACGAGACGGTAATTTCGGTGAACAGGTCAAGGTCCTGCAGGCGGGCTTTTTCAATCTCGAATTTTTCCTTCGAGAACGCCTCCCCCACACGGTTCAAGAGTTCGCGTTCCACCACGCGGGGCTTCGTATGCTCGAGGCCCTTGAAATCCACCTGGGCAATCACCGTTCCCTCAGCGCACCCCGAAACAGCCGCCTTGCCGGAATCCGGAGCGGCAACCTCCGCAAACGAAAGCGCGGCAAAGAAAAGAACAAGACAAAGGGACTTACAGCGCAGCATTTATTTTGTCCTCAGCTTTTTAAATTCAGCGCGAGCCTTCTGCATGTCCGCCGTAAAAGCAGGTTCGGCATGGAGCCTCGCAAAAGCCGCAGAGACAATCACCTTGGACGCATCCACGTCGCTCTGCCAGTGGAAACCCGCGATGACACGGCTCTGGCCCCATTCATAGGCGTACTTCAGCACGGCATCGGCAGCATCCGGATTGATTTCTACGAGCACCAGCGCAAATGTCCAGGCGCGGACCGTATGCCCCGAAGGGTACGAACCGTTATTCCGCAGTTTGTCTTCTTCCTCGGGAATCAAGGTCGGCTCATTGAAGCGGTCGTACGGGCGCCTGCGCATGTAATGCTTCTTGAACTTGCTGCTCTTTATGGTCTGGATAGACCGTTCCAGGACATTCATGATGGCGGGAGTTTTCTTGGCCGAAATTTCCATGCCGAAGGGCTCGCTGAACATCTTGGCCATACTCGCCGGGTCCGAGACCGCCTGCGCTATGGCGAGGGCCGCACGCGCAGAATCGGCACGCATGGACTTGCCCCACATATACTGCGAAACATCGTACTTAAACTGGGCCGAAGCCGTATCGGGCGGAGGCGGGTAAAAAACGAGCGCATCGGGCATTTTATCGATGTCGACATAGGGCTTTACATCCTTTGCCTGGGCAAAGGCTAGCACAAGGACAAGGATTAGCGGAATAATTCTAAAACGCGGCATATTCACAAAATAAAAAATTTCTATATTTGCGTCGTCGCAAATTAGCTTTTTTGAGGTTTGTCATGTTAGACTTTCTCGCAAACTACTGGCCCTGGCTCATCGCCGTCGTCGTCGTGGTCCTGGCCGTTTTCGCATTCCGCGGGCTCCGCAAGGCCCTCAAGGAAGGCGGTGGCGCATTCAATCTTGAAACCATCAAGAAGAATACCGACCCGAACTTCGCCGCCCTGAAGCAGAAGTCCAAGGCGCTCCTCGCCGACGCCGACATGATCTGCGAAACGAAGGAAGGCAGCAACCTCGTCATGCCCAAGAAAGAGGACATGATGTTCTTCCGCCGCGCCGTGAAGCAAAAGTACAAGCTCGCCATGTTCCTCGTGCCCGGCACCAACAAGGTCGTGTACTTCTTCTGCAAAACGGAACAGGGCCTGCGCCGCCGTATCGAGAACCTGGTCATCAACCAGAAGTTCCGCGAAGGCAAGCCGCCTTACATCGACGCCGCCACCGGCGAAAAGCTGAAGTACCCGAGGTAACCAAAGGTCACCAGTTGCTAGTTCCTAGCGGCTAGGTAACTGGCAGGGGAAAGCCTTCCCCTGGCTCGCACAGCGACCTCGCTGTTGCTCGCCACCCCTTCTAGCGGGGACACCCCGCAACGCCCCATCGCGACCGTTCGACTCAAATGCAATATAGACACCTCCGGTCTCGTCTCACTCTCGCCAACAAGACTCGTTAAGACGAGTCGATTACGGCTCACGAATCATGACCTACAACGACCTTGCATTAGCGGAAGAAGAAAACAAGCTGGAGGCTGCGATTGCGCAGTCGAATAACCTGCTTATCGAAGCGCCCACGGGGTCGGGCAAGTCGCTGTTCATTCCCTACTTTTTAAGCAAGCACTGCAAGGGCCGCGTCGTCGTGCTGCAGCCCCGCCGCATCGCCGCCCTCGCGCTGGCGCAGTTCTCCGCGAAGCTGCACAACGAGCCCTGCGGCAAGACTGTCGGTTACCAGTTCAGGCAAGACAGTTGCAAGAGCGAAGGCACGCGCATCTTATTCCAGACGTACGGAAACTTTTTGCAGGAACTGCTGCACGGCAAACTAGATGCCGACTGGATCGTGTTCGACGAATACCACGAACGCAAGGCCGACATGGATTTGCTATTCGCGTATTTCTTGAAAGGGAGATCCCCGGCCAAGCCGGGGATGACAGCTCCGCGTGTGAGCCGAAGCGACCATGCGCAAGCTGGTCGCGAAGGCGAGAGTGAGGCGAAACCGGAGGTTCTTCAAAGCAATAGAGCCGAACGGCCTCGTATCGCGGTGATGTCGGCGGCGCTGAACCGCGAGGAACTCGAAGCGGTTCTCGGCGTCAAGTGTTTAAGCCTCGGCCACCCGCTCTACCCCGTCCAGATTATCAACCAGACTCCCGCCACAGGCAACTCGCTCGTTTCGGGCGTTGGCCTTGACGCCGAAGTGGTGCGGGCGCTAAAGACGCTCTACCGCAACAACATCTGGCAGACGACTCTCGTATTCTTGCCGGGCAAGGCCGAAATCGCCCGCTGCCACAGCGCCGCCTCCGAAGCGCTGGGCAACAACTGCGCCGAATTCCTGGAACTCTACGGTGGGCAAGACCGCGAAACGCAAGACCGCATTTTCGAAGTGACGGAACGCCCGCGAGTCATATTCACCACGAATATCGCGGAAACCTCCATCACCGTCCCGAACGTATCGGGCGTCGTCGACTCCGGCATCGAACGCGTGAGCCTCTACGACGACAGCGAGAAGGTGAATGTGCTCCGAACGCTCCCCATCTCGATGCAGAACGCCATCCAGCGCAGCGGCCGTAGCGGCCGTACGCAGAACGGATGCGCCATCCGCCTCTGGAGCGAAGAATCCGAAAAGCGCATGCCCCAGGGAATCGTCCCCGAAGTATTGCAGATTGAACCTTCGGAACTGTTGTTGCAGAAGGCCGCGCTGGAAAAAATAGACGAAAGCCGATTCCGAACCAAGTTCGGAATGACGCTGCCGACGGCGATTCCGGAAGCGCGCGCCCAGGCCGCCACGAAGCTTCTCGAAGGTTTCGGGATGCTCAGCGATGGAGCCATCACGCCCCTCGGGCTCAAGGCCATCCGCACTCCTGTTTCGAGCATCCCGCTCGCGCTGCTCCTCGCCACCGCAAACGGCCCCCAGGACCTCCCCGACTTACTCCTCGCAGCGCTCGCATGGATTCACTCCGGCACGGAATTCCTGCAAAAGGCGAAGGTCGCCTACGACATCCTGACGCTCGCGAAGGACACTCTAGACAAGGCCGTGAATGTCCCGCGGGAAGTGAGCTTCACGCTAAGGCAGTTGAGAGATTACCGTGACGGAATGACGAATAAAAACGGTCATGCCGAAGAACGTCATGCCGCAGCGCCGCAGGCACAAGGGCATCCAAGGGCACTCTTGCCAAATAAAACTAATGGGCACTCTTGCCTTGCTACGCAGGGCTGCAGTGCGACGTGGTGTGACGAGCAGGCATTCGTCTGCAAGCAACTGCTAAAGGCCTTCCCAGACAGGCTCGCCACTCCGAGCGGAAGTGCGTACAAACTAGCAAACCAGAACGTCATCCGTCTGCAGGTCGCCGAACCGCCGTACGCGATTCTCGCGCTCTCGATGCTCCGTACCGGCACGACCAAATCGGAACTCAAGGTAAACCTCTACGCCGCAATCGCAAAGGAAATGCTTGCCGGCGAAAACGCCACCACGCGCTACGAACTGCTTTGGCGCAGCGGGCAGGAAAGGTTTATCGGTGTCGAAATATCCGAAAGCGAAAACGCCGACGGTACCGTTACCGAACTCTCGCGCAAGGAAATCCTCACGCAGGAAGCCTCGCCCAAGGTCCTCGAAGAACTGAAGAAACTTACCGTCGACGCCTGGAGCGAGAAGATAGAGAAGGAAAACTGGAGCGGCAAGTACCTCACCGAGGACATCCAGACGCTCCTCACCAAGATGCGCCTCGCCGCGAAACTCTACCCCGAATACGGGCTCCCCGAATTCAACGACGAAGACACGGAACTGATTTTCGACGAGTTCACCAGCGGAAAGTTCCTGCTGCGCGACATCAACGAAGACCGCTACCGCAACATTGTCGAGGACTACTTCGGAAAGTCCATGCTCGCCTGGCTAAACAAGACATTCCCCGACCATTACGTGCTCCCGAACGGAAAGCGCGCCCGCTACAGCTACCAGGCCGTAGCACCAAGCGACGACGGCAAGTCCGTACAGAGCATCGACGGCGTGCTTGTGGAAATTTCCGCCCGCATCGAGGACTTCATGCAGTTGCGCGGCGAACACAAGATTGCCGAAGGAAAGCTCAAAGTCCGCTACGACATCCTCGCGCCGAATTTCCGCACCATCCAGAAGACCTGGGACCTGACGGGATTCTGGCAGAACACCTACGCCGAAGTGCGCAAGGAACTGCGCGGCCGCTACCCCAAGCATCCCTGGCCCGAAAAGGTGGAATAGTCCCTCCAGCAAGACGAAAAAAGGGACCCGCCGGCGAAGCCGGCGGTTCTTCATATACGGGCGTAGCCCTACAATACTAGCGGCGTGCAAGGGCACGCACGTCAATCTGCCACCTGCAAAAGTCCTTACTTGGCCGCCCGTAAACGGGCACTACTTG
>NZ_JAFZKX010000022.1 GCF_017551775.1 Fibrobacter sp.
ACGCGGCGTGCCCTGCAAGCGTCACGCTGCAGGCCCCGGAACCGATGGCAACGGCCACGCTCGGGAACTCGGCGCGCACATGGTCTCGCAGCAAGATTTCCCGGCGCGCCGCAAGCATTCCCGAAAAGCGGAAGCGGGAGCAGACCTCAATCGACCCGTCGGAATAGACCTCCAGGCGGGCGGCGACAGCGTCCCCGCACAGGCGGACGTCCCCGTCCGCGAAGATGCGCAAGGTATCGAAGCGGGCCCTGCCCTTCACGTTCACGGAACCTTCCACAACGAACGCCCCCGCGGGTACACGGGAATCCATATCCAGCAGGAGGTCGCCGCCCGAGACGCGCAACGCGACGGAGGAATCCAGCGCGAAGAAGCGCCTGTTGCCGGAGACGGTGCGAAGTCTCGGCGTGGAGAGGATGCGCTCCCACAGGTCCGTACGGTAGGCGGCGAGGGCGGCGAACCATTCGTCAAATCGCCTGCGCGTATACCGCGTCCCGTATTCCGCACAAATTCGCTTGCCGCTCCCGCGGGCATGCACCTTCCCTATTCCCTTGCCACCCGCAGGCACATCGCCCGCAGCTTCCAGCGGGGCGCACATGCGACCCCACAGGCCGTCACCGTACCTCGCCACGTGCGGCAGCCCCGCGAAATGCCCGTCCGGGAATCCCGAGAGGGCCGCAATGATGGCCGATTCCGCATCGTAGACCGCCTGCACGCTCGCGACATAGCGAGCCGTCTGCCGAGAAAGCCCTCCTGTCGCCCACAGTAGGCCCGCATAGAGTATCGTCAGCGCAAGGATAATCGCCAGCACGAAGGAAAGCGCAAACCCACGTTTATTGCCCATTGAACACCTCCATGCGGGTATCGCCGCACACAAGCGAAATCTTGTCCTTCCCGATGGCGGCAAGCACATAAGCCCCGACGGAATCGCCCACGCGGAGCCATACTCGTTCTCCCCCGTCAACGCTCGCCTGCACCAGGCGCCCCTCGACCACGCCATACAGTTTCACGCCAGGCGCTGCACATTGTACTGCAATATCGCCAGCCACTTCTTCTTGCCGGGCAGAACGTTCACTTGTTCGTGCTGAGCGCTCGTGCGGCTTTTCTTCATAAAATTTTTCGACCGGTTCCGTTTCGTATGGAGTCCCAAAAACAGACTCCGGTACCGGAGACAAATCCGGAGCCGGCCTCGTATATGCAATCCCCTTGTCAAAGAATGTAGCCACGCCCGCAAAAAAGAGCGCCATTCCGGCCAAGGCAAGCAGGGCGATTTTCCTTTTCGCTCGGGGCTTCAGGCCTGCGCATTCGTCGAGGTCCACCGCCTTCCAGAACGGATCCCTCGCGGCTCGCCTGCACCATTCGCGGCGTTCGCGCGCTCCGGCACCGTCGACGCAGACCAACCGCTTGCACCAAGTTTCCACCCGCGAGAACAGGTCGTCGCGCTTCAGGAATTCGTCAAAGCGTTCGAGCCGCTCCCCCGCCGCCGTCGCATCGCAATCGGGTTCGCAGGTCCAGTGGCATAGCCTGCCTTCGAAGAAAACGAGGATGTACAGCGCTCCGCCCGCGAGGAAAGCGAAGCGGCAATTTCCGGCTTCATTTTCGCCCGCGAACTTGATACCAGCGGCATCTGCTACGCACTTGATACCCGCGCCATCAGCGGCGCACTCGACACCCACGATGTACTCGGCATCTGCGGTGCACTCATCTTCGCGCATTAGTTTGTCTGCACAGCCGTAGAGCATCGCCATGCGGGGCAGTACGCGGTCGCAACGCCTGCGGAATTCTGCGACATCGGTTTCTGCGCGCATCACCAAATAGCGGTGCCGACGTCCGTCCGCACTGTTGAACGAGACCATCTCGCGAAAAACGGGACCGGCCGCGCATTCCCCGTTCCGGCAGGCTTCCGCCACCTTCGGGAATTCCTCAGCGAAACGCGCGTGCAAGGTCTTTGCATCGAGCACGCCGTCGAAGTCCGTTACCACCTCCCACGTCCACAGACGCGCATCCGCATAGGCAATCCGCGCAAACATCAGAACTTCACCTCGGGCGTGATGAATATGGCAAGCTCGCTCTCGTCATCGACTTCGCTCACGTAGCTGAAAAGCCTGCCGACAATCGGGATGCTCCCCAAGAACGGCACCGCGTTGCGGACCTCGGATTTGCTCTTCCTCACGAGCCCGCCCAGGCAAAGCGTCTCGCCGCTTTTCAGGGCGACATTCGTCTTCAGGTTGCGAGTGCTGATGTCACGCGGGCCGTCCCCGCTCGAGCGCCCCGCCGTCTTGATTTCGGGCGAAATGTTCAGCGTGATGTTCCCGCCCTGCGTCACCGTCGGGGTAATTTCCAGCGAGATGCCGTCATTAAACGAGCGGTAGTCCGTAATCGGGTAGCCGTCCGCAGAAACCTGGCTCACCAGGTAATACACCGTGTTCGTCACATTCAGTTCCGCCTTGTTCCCGTTGAGCGTCGTGAGCCGCGGGCGCGCAAGGACTTCGGCCCTGTTGTTCTCTTCCATCGCGGCGAGTTCCATCTCGAAACGCGCAGGGAGTATCCCGATTTTCCCGAACGCACCCGAGCCCGAGACGTCCTTGCCCAAAAATTCCATGAACCCGCGCACGCCCAGATCGTTCTCGCCCGTCTTGCGCGTGGCCCCGCTGTGCAGGCCTATCTCGAAATTGCGGCCGCGCTTGAATTCCACAATCACGCACGATATCGTCACCTGCATGGGAGGCTTGTCCAGGCGCTCGAGAATCGATACCGCCTCCGCGATTTCGGAAGGGGCCCCGCGAAGCATGAGCGCGTTCTGCTCTTTAACCTCCGAAACTACGAGAGCCGAACCGGGCATCAGCTTGGAGAGTTGCGCCATAAGCGGCGCCGGAGCGGCATCCTTCAGCGGGTACACTTCCGTTCGCGAAAGCACGTTCTTCGCCCCGCGTTCCGCGACGAACAAGGTGTTCGAATCCAGCGCGTAGGTGTAGCGGCTCCCGCGGAAAAGCGACTTCAACAAGCCGGTCAACGGCATGCGTTCGAACCGCATCTGGAGCGATTCGTGCACCTCGCCGTACAAAACCAGATTCAGGTTCGCCACCCGCGCGCATTCCTTGAGGAACACGTCCAGCGGCGTGCCGTCCAGTTCCACCGAGTAGAGGGAATCGTCCTGGACGATATCGGGAATTTTCGCATCGGGGCCAGTCGCGCCACCGCCTGCGCCCGCAGCCGGTTTGCGCGGACGCTCCACCCGGAAGCATTCCGCATCGCGACGCACACGGAAGCCATGCGATTCAAGCAGAACACGCAACGCCGTCCCTGGCGGGACCGCGTCAAGCCTGCCGCTCACAAGGCCCGCGACCTCCGGGGAAGCGACCACGTTCAAGCCCGTATTCGCGGAAAAGTCCCGGATAAACTCGCGGACGTCGCGCTCCCGCACGTCAATCGACACCAGCGAATCCCTGACGTCGAAATAATTCTCCCCGCGCGCCCGCTCCTTACGGATATGAAACACCGTCCCGTCGCGAACGAGTTCGAGCCCGAGGGTAGAGCACAGCGACGTGAGGCCCTCCAGAAGTCCCACTCCATCGAGGTGGAACGTCACCCGGGCTTCCGCGCCGGCATCTACGAGCACGGGCACGCCGTAGGCAAGCGACACCGAGCGCGCGACATCCTGCAAGCTCGCGTCCACGAAATCGAGCGAAACCTTGTCCGGCAAAGTGCGCTCTTCGCTCCAGGCGCGCCCGAGACATAGCAGAAGGAATAGGACGACGCTTGCGACCGCCGGCATAAAACAGCCGCGGCTCCCGTCCATGTTTTTGCGAGGCACGAGGCCTCCTAGATTTTTACGATATATAAGTAAAGGGCGTCACACGACAGCCGACACAACCCGAAAAACCGGATTGAGAATAATCTACAAAAAAAGTATCCGGAAAAACAAGCGGTGCGATTTTTTTGAAATTTCGCCGAAAAACGCCGCAAACTTTTTGCGCGGTTACATGCTCACGAACTTGCGCATGCTTAAGACTGCCGTAAGCGCGCTCAGAACAAGGCAAACGATTACGGTAACCGCGGGAATGAAAAGCCCGCCCAAGAACACCTCATGGAAAAGCTGCACCAGCAAAAGGAGCGGAACCACGACGAACAGCGAAAGGTGCGTCGCCGCGCGTACCGTCTTTACTCGAAGCGAAAGCAGCAGCGAGAACGAGGTCGTAAGAAGCGTCGCGGAAACGGCCCCCAAGATGGAAGCAAGCGCTTCCGTCCGCGAAATTTCGGGATGCGAGATCCAGTAACCGAGTTGCGCCAGAAGCGCGAATACGAGCGGGAACGGCACCACCGCCAGGAGCTTGCCCCAGAACAGTTTCGAAGGGGCTATCGGGGAAAGCTGCAAGAGTTCGAGGGAATTGCGCTCGCGTTCACCCGCAAAGGAATCGCCCGCAAGAGGGGAACCCATCGGGGCCATGAGGCAACCGAGCAGGAGCATCATGTAGCCTTCCATGCCCTGCATAATCTGCCCGCCGTAACGCGAAACCGCAATCGCCTGGCTCGCCGCGAGAATCACCGGCGGAATGATGAACGGAACCCAGAATCGCGGGTCCCTGAAAATCAAGCGGATTTCGTGTCTAAAAACGTGAAGCATCGTTATGGGGAAAAAATAGTTTTTTTCCCATTCGAAAAAAAGCCGTATTACTTTTTCAACAAAAAAAAATGTTTGCAATGCCATATGAAATAAGGTATATTCGATACATAATTCAATTGAAAGTCTTTGAATTTAGAGGTTTGGACATAACAAGAAGAGAAAATAAAAGGAATTCAACTAATGAAAGTTTCGTCATTTTTTTATTTTGCAAATTTCTGGCTCAAAACAGTTCTTTTCAAGAAGAAAGATCCGATTCTCGGCACCGTCATCGTAACCGACCGCTGCAACCTGAAATGCAAGCACTGTTCCGTCAACAACATCACATCGATAATGCATCCCTATGTACAAATCAAAAAAGAGATGCAGACATTGTACGACATGGGTACCCGCATCCTCTTCTTCTGCGGCGGCGAGACGTTCCTGTGGAGAGACGGCGATTTGACCGTCAGGGATTTGGTCATCGAGGCCAAGAGAATGGGCTTCATGATTGTCAACGTGGTCACGAACGGAACGCAGCCGATTGACTTGCCCGAAGCGGACTTGATTCTCTTGAGCCTTGACGGCGACAGGGAACGCCACAACGCCATCAGAGGCAACACATTCGACACCATCATGGAAAACGTCAAGAACGCCACCGCAGACAACATCTGCTTCTACATGGCCATCAACCAGATCAACAAGGATGCCGTGCGTGACGTTTGCCAAATCGCGAAGGACACGAAGAACGTGAGGGCGGTCTCGTTCAATTTCCACACGCCCTACCCCGACACGAGAGACCTTTTCTTATCCAAAGAGGAAAAGCAGAAGATTGCGGACACCATCTTGCAGATGATGGACAAAGGCTACCCGATATTCAATCTCAAGGCATCGCTCCCGTACCTCGTCAACAACAGCTTCCCCACCCCGTGCTATCAGTGCCTGGTCATCGAAGACGGCAAGATTTCGGTATGCGGAAGGTGCATCGACGTTCCGGGCCTTTGCGACGAATGCGGCTACTTCTTCGTCGCGGAATACACCCTGCTTTTCAAGGGCAATTTGAGAATCGCCTTCGAAGCGGTAAGGACATACCTAAAGTACGTATAGGCCAACGAGAGTTTTTTGAATGAGTTTGAGAACGACTTTAACTAGAGCGTGGCTGACCCGGTCCACCAAGCCTTTTTTATTCAAAAACGAATACGACGATTTTCTCCCCTTCGAGGAATGCGAGAACCTCGGCCTGTACGTGCATATTCCATTCTGCAAGAGCATCTGCACATTCTGCCCCTATTGCAAGACCGTATACAAGAAGGATCTGTGCGACAGGTACATTGACGCGCTGGTAAAGGAAATCCACAAGGTCGGCGGTCAATACAAGAGCAAAAAGCAAACGACCAGCCTGTATTTTGGCGGCGGTACGCCCGCGCTAATCGCAGATAGAATCGGCGAAATCATAGACGCGATTCAAGAACATTTCATCGTGACAGAGGGCATCGGCGTAGAGCTGCACCCCGACAACGTGAATGTAGAAACACTGCAAAAGCTGAAAGATGCAGGCGTTACAAAGATTAGCATAGGCATCCAGTCATTCCAGGAAAAATACCAGAACATTCTGGGGCGCAAGAAGGTCGATGCAAACAAACTAAAAGAGGCATTGAGCGCCGTGGAATTCGAAACGGTTTCCATGGACTTCATCTTCGCGCTCCCCGACCAGACCTATGAAGACATCAAAGCGGACGTGGATACCGCATTCGCGAGCGGCGCCAACCACGTGGCGATTTACCCGTTCATCGATTTTTCCTTTACCAAGAGCAAAGTGAAAACGATGCCGAAAAAACAGAAAAAGGAACTGCTGGACCGAATCACGGCCTACTTCAACGAGAAGGGATACCACCGCAGTTCTATCTGGACGTTCTCGAACAAGAAAGAAGCCAAGTATTCTTCCATGACTCGCGACAACTTCCTCGGGTTCGGATGTTCCGCCACGACGCTTCTGCAAAAGCAGTTCAAGATTAACACGTTCTCCGTAGAGGAATACTGCAAGAGAAT
>NZ_JAFZKX010000023.1 GCF_017551775.1 Fibrobacter sp.
CACCCGGTTCCTGTACTTGTTTTTCAACTCCGGGATCGTATCAAACAATTCTAGGCTGCTCTTGCCCTTCAGGTATCCCATGAAACTTGATACCGAGAGTTTTGGCGGTATCGCCACCAGCATATGTATATGGTCGGGGCAAACTTCCGCCTCGATTATTTCCACACCCTTCCATTCGCTCAGTTTCCTCAGAATCTTCCCCACGATTTCTCTCTTCTGATTGTAGAGTATTTTCCTTCTAAACTTTGGCGCAAACACGATATGATACTTGCAGTTCCATGTGGTATGTGCTGTCGATTTATTTCTATCATTCATTTTAAATCCTTTGAAATTGTTGTGATGCAGTTGGCAGACCGCATTTCAATAATAGTCAAAGGATTTTTTTCATGACCGCCAGAAGGCTTTTACGGAACTACCGGCGTAGCCGGTAGTTTTCTTATACACAAAAACAGGCGCAGCCCCGAAGGTCCACGCCTGCTTACACACAAAGAAAATTTGGTTACTAGCGGAAGTTCGCCGAAAGACTCGTGATCTCGCCCGGGTTAAACGTGCGGGTGGCATTCGTGTTGCCGTCGCTCCAGCCGGAGAACACGGCACCCGAAGAGGCTTCCGCGGTCACGGTCACGGGCACGCCCCTGTAGAAGTCCACCGTCATGGGGCTCTGGTCCAGCGGGAGGTTGTGCACGAGAATCCGGCCAGAACCCTGCGCCGAGAGCGTCACCGAGACGGCCTCGTTCACGCTGAAGAACTGCTGCATATCGCTCCGAATCGCCTGCTGGCGGTTCTGCGCGAACTCCTTTATCGTCTGGAGGTTGTTCGACATCGAAGAGGAATTGTAATTCCAGAAACCCGCATCACGGGCAGCCTCGGGCTCGACCTCGGACTGCATGTCGTTGATGCGCTTCAGGAGCCTGTCGGCAGAGAAGTTCATGGAAAGGAGCACGCAGAAGCGGTTCATGAAGGCCTTCTTGAAGCCGTCGTTCCCGAGCAGGCGACTCATGAGAATCGTATGTTCAGAAATAGAACCGCTGGTCGACTGCTGCTGTCCCTGCTGCATCCCCGGCATCATCATGCCCATGCCATTGCCCGTGCCGTTCGGATTGGTCACATAGCTAAACACGTTCCCGTTCTGCGTATTGTAGCTCACGCCGAAACCGAAGTCGGTATCGTACAGGAACCACTTCCACTTGCTCTTCTGGCTTGCGACGCGCCACTTCTTCACGTTGTTGTGCGGCCAGTCGCTATTGTTCAGGAACATTTCCGCCGACATGTAGTTCATGAAGTTGTCGACATCTATCTGGTCTGCAATTTTCTGGTAGTTCGCGTCGCTCGAAAGCTCGTTGCTCTGGAGCCAGTCTATCATCGCCTTGTAATCGGCCGCAGAACCGGCAGCAACTTCATTCGATCCGCTGGCCGTAGTCGCGAGAAGGTCGATGTCGTTCGGATCATGGCCGTACTTGGTCTCGTAGTAATACTCGTTATTACGTTCGCGCAAGTCATGTATGCCGTAATACTTGCCATTGTAGAACACGATGACATAGCGGCCGCGCTGGTAATCCACGCCAAGGCCTTCCGTCATCGACGTACCCAGACGGTCACGCACGTAGTCGTCGCCGCTGTTGTTTCCGAAGTTCCTGAGCGAGAACGCCTTGAACTTCTTGAGTTCCGGATATTGCGGGAAGAGGTTGTACTTGAGACGCTTGTCGCCGTATTCCTCGCGGAGCGTAATGGCGAACGACTTCTTTTCTTTAGCGCGGCTGTACTGCCCCGTAATCTTGTAGTCGCCCTTGATGGCGAACGCAGGCTTCTGCGGAGAGCCCTTTTCGAACAGTTCCACATACACCGGAAGTTCGCGGTTGCTCCAGAAGTTCGCTCCCTTCTTCGGGTCCATCATGGCAGCATTATTACCCGTCATGTAGAGGCCAGAATCCTGGCTGAACATCGAAAGCGGGTCGGTCGTCACGAACATGGTCGGGAGGGAGGGCATCTGTTCGAACACGTAAGTGCGGACGATTTCCTCGCTCGGGAACGAGCCCGTGGCAAAATTGCGGCAGCGCAGCACCATCGTCGAGTTGATGGTCAAGGACTGCTGCATCACGGGAGAATTCGTGGTAGGTTCGGTACCGCCCTGTTCGCAGCGCGTGCCCGCGGGGAACGTCACCGTAACCGCAGAAGAATAGAATCCGGAAGGAGGAATGTTCACCTCGCCGGACTGAGCCTGTTCCGCGAACACCTCGCCCGCCGTATTGCCGTAGGGCGAAGGAGCGGCGAAGCCCCACTTGCCCGCATTGTCACGGGACCAGGAAGCACCCGTCGGAACCGAGGAATAGGACACGGAATCAAGAATAGCGTTGCTCTCGTTGACCAGGAAGAGCGCACCAGAATTTTCGGCCTTGAACGTCGTATGCGGTTCATGGCCGCGCTTGCGGGCAATGTACGAAGTCACCATGAGGGTAGTCGTCTCGCTGCCCTGGGTTTCCGTCGCGAACGTGGTCGCCGAAACCTGCGAAAGCTTGACTCCGCTGGCATTTTCACCGAGGCGCACGTAGTACACAGCAGAGGAATCGCCCGTACCGCGGAGGTTCTTGCCGCTCCAGTCGCTCATCGCGTCGCCTTCCTTGAAGTTCAGGCGAATCTTGTGGTTCTTGGTGATGAACCCGCGCACCACAAGCTGATCGGCGCTGCTGGGCTTCGAGTTCGACTTCACCACCACGCGGGAATATTCACCGCCCTGGGCCACCTTCATCACGGCGCCCACCACATTCTGGCCACCGTCGCTATAGCACAGGGAAGACCTTCCGGGCAAGTTCGTCACGTTATCCGTAGAACCAGTCGCAGCACCCGCACCGGCGCCAGCTCCGGCACCTGCACCGGCACCACCCCAGTTACCACCGCCAAAGTCTCCCATACCGCCGCCCCAATCGCCCATGCCGCCGCCCCAGTCACCCATGCCGGGGAAAGCGCCGAAACCGCCAGCAGAGGCTTCGGAACTGCAATCCGTACCGATCATGTTCACGGAATCGGAAGGCGCGACATAGTCGGCGTAGTTCTTGCCCGAAAGGAACACGATCATGTAGCTCTTGGCGGGAATAGTCGCATTGCCGAACACCCAGCGACGCGGGAACTTCGCATCGTTACTGAGCGCGACGCCCTTGAGGCTCACGGGAGCGTCCGACGTGTTGTAGAGTTCAACCCAGCCCGGGTCATTGCCGTCGTTATCCTTGAAGTTCGCGTTCTCGGGCGAGACTTCGGAGAAAATCACCGGGAAATTGCCAACATAGGTGAGCGGAGTATCGACAGGAACCATTCCCGGATCTTCACCGGGAAGCGGGCCCTCATGCGAGCCGTCATTCTTTTTCGAAGAAGAAGACTGCAACGTCTGCGAATACGGGACATCGCCGAGCGACGAGCTCGATCCCCCAAACAGGCCATCACTGCCAGGAATAACTGTTCCACTGCTAAAAGGTTCTTCCAAACCGCCTTCGGAGCCTCCCGGTTCAACGCCAGAATCTCCAGAACATGCGACCAAGCCACAAACGAGGCCGAAACCAGCCACTCCCAATATTGATATTTTCCTGATATTCATGCCTCAAAAATAAGCCAAAAAACACCTTATTTCAAGAAAAAACGCAATTTACATGGGGTTTCGGGTACAAAAAACGGAGGCCGGCCGGACCTTTCTGGCCAATACGGGACTATTCATCCCAAAAAAGGATATATTAGAAGCATGAAGGCCTCTTCTCTCCTGTTTTTTGCCCTAGCCTCCGCCTGCATGGCGTGGGCCGGGCCGCTGTTTATCGGTTATTACCCCGACTGGGGAAAATGGCACAAGCCCGCCTACACCGTCGACAAGGTTCCCTACGAAAAGCTCACGCACGTATTGTGGAGCTTTATCACCCCGGACACCGACGGTTCGCTCCGCGGAGATGCCGCCGAAGACCCGAGCGCGCTTGACGAAATGGTCTCGCTCGCCCATGCCACCGGCACCAAGGTCATCGTCTCGCTCGGCGGTGGCGGACAGAGCGAAAACTTCGTGCCCGTAGCATCGAACGACGCCCTTCGCGGCAAGTTTATCGCGAACCTCGTGCAGTTCGTCGCCGACCACAACCTGGACGGGCTCGACATGGACTGGGAATGGGAATACCATCCCGTGCCCGACGCGGACACAATCGCCTACAACAAATTGCTCACCGAGCTCCGCGCCGCCCTCCCTAAAAACAAGAGCCTTTCCGCTGCGCTCCCCTGCTCGCCCTATTACGGGAATTTCTTCACGCCCGAAGTCCTCGTCGCAAACCTCGACTGGTTCGGGTTCATGACCTACGACATCACCGGTGACTGGGATGACAAGGCCATGTTCGACTCGCCGCTTTACCCGCACGACGGCTACACCACCTGGTCGTGGGAAGAAACCCGCGACTACTGGAAAAAACGCGGTGTCCCCACCGAAAAGATGGTCTTCGGCATTCCCTCCTTCGGGTTCGAATTCAAGGGAGCCACGGGCCCCGGCACCGACTTCACCAAGGGAACCGCAAAGCAGGTCGCGTACAAGGACATCGTCGCGAACACCGAATGGGAATACCATTTCGACAGCGTCTCCGTGGAACCCTACGGCATATCTTCAACCGGTTATATAACCTTCGAGGACCCGCATTCTTCCGCCGTCAAGAGCCGCTGGGTCAAGGAAAACGGCTACGCGGGCATCATGGTCTGGGAAGTCTCGCACGACTACATCGAAGGAGTCGGGAACCCGATTCTCGACAGCATCGCCGTGGTTCTCCGCGACGGATCGACAAACGCAATTTCGCATCGCAGGAACCGAGCCGCACCGCCGCCGCGTCTGCAAAAAGAGCAAGGCAGGCAGGTAGACGCACTCGGGAAACGGGTGCTCGGCAAATCACCGACAATCCGGCTGAACGTCAAATAATTTTTATAGATTTGGTACAACTTAATCTTTTCAAATGGAGTGTGGTATGAAAAATTTGGCTCTAGCATGCACAGCGGCATCTGCGCTGGCGATTCTTGCGACAAGCTCGTTCGCGGCAGACCGTTCCGTCGCGCTCAGCAAAAGCATCGAATCGCTCGAACCCATGAAGGGAATCGTCTTCTGGCCCGACCAGGCGAAAGACCAGAAGGACCTGCAAAAAGCGATCTCGCTGGAATTTTCGTACTGCCTCCCCTGCGCTGTTGTCACGGGGGAACGCGGTGGTAAAATCAGCTACGACTGGAGCAGTTTCGAAAAGATGCTCGACGACATCAAGAGCCGCGGGCACCAGGCAATCGTGCGCTTCCGCATCGAATACCCGGGCGAAACCATCAAGAACGCTCCCAACTGCACCGAGAATGTAAAAGGCGCGACAGCCGTTCCCAACTACTTCATGACAAACAGCAACTATATGGAGACCTTCTCCGAGGATCCAGGCGGAGACGGGCCCACCTATTACGCCGACTGGAGCAGCACGGCACTCCAGTACTTCTACAAACAATTCTACGCCGACTTCGCCGCCAAATACGACAAGGACCCGCGTATCGCCTTCGTGCAGGCCGGTTTCGGACACTGGGCCGAATACCACATCTACGGCACCAAACTTCAACTCGGCACAAATTTCCCGACCAAAGACTACCAGACCGAATTCCTGACGCACCTCGACACGCTTTTCAAGGAAACTCCCTGGAGCATCTCGATTGACGCAGCAGACAAGGCCTATACGCCCATCGCCGGGAACAAGACCCTGCTCGCGCTCGGTTTCGGGGTATTCGACGATTCGTTCATGCACGAAAAGCACGACATTTCGCAGGGCGAAGGCGACAACGAAAAGAACTGGATTGCCCTCGACACTACCCGCTGGAAGACCTCGCCCGCCGGCGGTGAAATCAGCTACTACGAAGACAAGGACCAACACGAGTTCCTGAACCCCGCCGGACTCTACGGCGTCACCTGGGAAAAGGCCGCCGAAAAGTACCACATGACGTACGTAATCGGCAACGACGCGCCCGAAGGCAAGTACGCCACCAAGAGCCGCGTGTACGAGGCCAGTTCCTACGCCGGTTACAAGTTCCAGATTACGGGCTACACGGTCAACAAGGTCTCGGCCGCCGTTCGCGTGAAAAACATCGGCATCGCCCCGCTGTACCACAACGCCTACGTGACCGTGAAGGGCGTGCGCAGTTCGGCATCGCTCAAGGGTCTCCTGCCCGGCAAGGAAGCCACGTTCACCGTCTCGGGAATCGAAATCGGCGACAAGGAATCGCCAGAACCGACCATCACCGGTGACAAGTTGCTGGAAGGCGCGACCATACCCTACAAGGCAAGCTTAGACGGGAGCGAAAAGCCCATCGAAGGAACCGTGGAAGAAGGGACAACCGTTATCGGGAAGGGCCGCATTTCCGACACACGCAACATAAGCACCCATCGAGCCATCGACCTTAAGGGTAGAAATGCGCCGAGTAAGGCCGCTCGCGGGGCGTATTACCCTGTGGTGAAGTAACGACTAATTCGTCAACTCAAGTAGTTTCTTAAAAGCTAGTCTGAACCATTTGGTATTGAATTCAGCCTTTACATCATCTGCCCAGTGGTTGTAATAACGCCACTGGCTAAAAATTGCATTTCCTAAGGCGCGATAATCCGTGCAAACAGCTAGTAATTCTTCGAACGTTTTTTCAGGCCCATTTTCAGGATTGTAATTGCAATGCTTTTTGAAACTTTCAAATGAATCCATTTCAAAGCCAAGATTTCGGCAATCTTCTTCAAAGCGGCCGCTCTCGATAATGTCATAAACCTTAGCACGGGTTTGATCCGCATCAATTTCGTCCAGCAATGAGCCCCAAGTTTCAACGAAGGTTTCAGCATCTGTCGTAACATCGAACCAATCGTAAGATGGCGTATTCGTCCGATAGAAAACATTCAGGACCTGATTGTGAAAAGCCTCGATAGCCTTTGACTCTTCTGTTTGGCCATAAATCATCCCCTTAAAATGCTTGCTCAAGAATTTATAGTGCGAAAAACCACCATCGCAAACGATATCGTCTATTTTTGAAGGCAACGCGGAAATACGTTCCCAATTTTCTTTTATCAGTTTCTTGACGGCATCGGCAGCCTCTTCGAATTTCCCTACATGAAAATACGCTTGATTGCAAGGATTTTCTTCAGGCAACGCTCCATCACAGACAACAAAGTACTGTACCGCATTTTTGATATAAACATTCCCATCACTATAGAGCAGTACACCCATATCAATTGTCTCGGGAGTATAAAAGCCTGCATCCATATGGCTTTCGAAAATGGTACGCCCACGAGGTTTCTTGAATTGAAGAGCATCCCCAAGCCCATAGTCCCTCGCAATTTCAATTTTTTCTTTAAAAGAGCAATGTTCAAAGAAGGCTATGTAGCGAGCGACATCCACTTCATAACCATAAGGTTCCCACTTACTGATATGCGCCGCCACAAATGACAAGAAGTTCTTTGCAGAATCCGAGGCACTTTCACTTGCAAATTGCTCGGCAATCCATGCACGGCCTTTGAAAGAATCCCTATACGGATCCTGCTGTTCGCCATGATAATAGCGGCAGTATTCCAAGTTCTTGTTTTCGTTATTCGCCAGCATAGGAGCCTCCTTTTTAGAGCCACCTATAAATATAGATTCAAATAGATGTCATAAAATGACTTTTTATTTTCATCCAAAGAAACCAAAGCCAAGACGTCATAATTTCCGTAAAACATCGTAAAAAAAATACATCATGGCTGTACAACAAACATTTCTTCCCAATAAGCAGAATCTAATTATCACTCTTGACTAAACAGGTTCTTCCAAGCTGACTCCATAGAGATTAATTGTTTGCTCGGATCCCTTATCAGCAATAGATTTACCCATAGCAGCCTCAATCACCCTCATAAGAGCTTTCGCTCGTCTAATAAAATAGCCCTCAAAATCATCGGCAACAAAGCAATCATAATCCACAAGATGTGATTCAACTCGATCTCGAAAGACCTCTTCATCGATTTCAGCTTTGCGTAAAACTCGTTTACTATAGACACTTGGAGCTTCTCCACCAATTTGTCGATTTGATTCAGGCAAAAGAGGCGTCTTGTTAATAATTGAATTCCACTTTTCCTTCTTATAACCCATCTTAACGCAATAAGCTTCTGGGAATATATGGTGTATATCCGGGGCTTCATCCATACTCTTAACAATATCAATTGTTGTTCCCCGAACAAAGTCATGGCATCGTTCCCTATATACAAGAGCCATAATTCCTTTATACGCAGCACTATTTCTTGTTTGCAGAGAAATTAAACGAGTTGCAGAGAAATACGCTGCATTAACAGTACGATTCTGGCTTACATTGCCACGAATTTCAGCAATAACATCTTCCATATCGTTAGCATAACGCGTTTCATTGGCGCCACCATACATTTCTCCCATTATGCCACACCAGAACCATTTACTCAAGATGTTTTGTGTCTGCGGCTGATTAAAGGATGTTTTACCAATCTCTGCACATATGGCCGCCAATGGGATAAGCTGTGTCGTGTACGGAAGATCTCGCATTCTAAAAACATATTGGCTAAATAAGAATTTCCGCGCCATCTTATACCCTTCAAGAAGGACATCTTTGTTAGCTAAATAATCTTCAAAAGATAACGAAAGAACATCTTTCTTTTTACATGTCGTCATCGTCTCCGCGTGATATGTGGAATATAGCGTCACTGCCGTTAGGAATGCCGTTTCATCAACACCAAACATCACATCCGTGTTAAGCGGCTCATTTTTCCCCCAAATGACATCCCGGCACTTTTCCCAGTCTTTACGCAAATCAAACTCATATGTTGCAAAACTAGCAGTCACCAACTCGAACACTGTCAAAGGAACGCCACCAGTGTTAACATTTTCAAAAACCTTGCAAACAGCTTCTCTCGGAGTTTCCTTGCCCAGTGTAATCACAGGTAATTTATAACCGGTAATCGTATCAAGCACATCCGTTCTAAACAGTTTGTACTTTTCCATGAAAGCCTTATCATAACCGTGATATTCTTTATAGCCATCCGCCCAGTCTTCACGTGCACCGCTGTCAAACACGATATTCAAAGGAAACATTTCATGTTCATATTCAAGATTTCTAGTTGATAAATCAAGAATGACATCACGATCAAAGTTCGCCTTTATTTTACGATCAGCAGGAACAGAGAACACTGCATCCTCACGATCCTCATTTTCATCAAGGCATTTCTTAATATCAAGATAATAGTACCGTTTGATATTTTTACCCTTTTCTGTAGTCGTATTTACCGGATCCTTGCAACATGTCGCACGATACATTGACGTGAGGCGCTGCTGTCCGTCAAGCACAAGATAATCAGGAACAACATCAGTTGCACAAACCCCTTCAATTGTTCGGTATTTAAATTTCACATTTTCGTTTCCATATGTTAGACGCATGATAGCCCCCATTGGATACCCCTGAGACAGACTTGCCAAAATACCAATGATTCGGTTATCATCCCAAGTCCAACTACGTTGGAATTCGGGAAGTTGGGTTTTACCAGATGCGACATCTCGCATAAGTTCACTCAATTCAGTATCCAACGATTTCGGCGCAATATTGATTGCCATAGTGTTCTCCAACTTCACTTTTGAAATGGGGCATAAATTTCGAAAACATCTTCACAACACTTAGTGAAAGCGAGTTTTTCAATGAAATATAAACAAAAAAAACGAAATGAAGTCATATGTGATATGTTACTAGGGGTTTTAGGGGCGGAGCCCCTAGGCGTGATGTGAACCCCAAAAGTTAGACACAACTTTAGAGGCTAGCATGACAAAAATACACACAGAAGAAGAATGGCAAAGAGTCCTCGACCTGCACAAGGAGGGTATGTTGCCTAGGGCGATAGCTCGCCTAG
>NZ_JAFZKX010000024.1 GCF_017551775.1 Fibrobacter sp.
AAGGTCTCCGATTTCTATATCGGCAAGTTCGAGGTGACGCAGAAACTTTACCGCGAGGTGACGGGCGAAAATCCGTCGAGTTTCAAGGGCGATGATTTGCCTGTAGAAAATGTGACTTGGCTCGATGCAGTTCGCTTTTGCAACAAGTTGAGCAAGCGTGACGGAAAAGCTCCCGTTTACGAAATCAGCGAAGACGGGCAAAGCGTTTCGTGGAATCGCGAGGCGAACGGCTACAGGCTCCCGACCGAAGCGGAGTGGGAATTTGCGGCTCGCGCAGGGACAACGACTCCGTTCTACACCAAGAAGGCTCCCGGTGCCGACGACGTGAATTTTTACGGGCATTATCCGTACCAGATTGAGCAGAATTATTTTAACGACGAGGTGCTGGAAACGCGGCCTGGCGTGTATCGCGGCAATACGCTCAAGGTCGGGAGTTTCGCGCCGAACCCGCTCGGACTCTATGATATTTACGGCAATGTAGGCGAATGGTGCTTTGACTATTATGGCGATTATGGTGCTGCCGCAGGCTCGGCTGCGGTCGATCCGGCGGGGAAATCGAGCGGTACGCGACGAGTGCACCGTGGTGGCGGCTGGAACGACTTTGGCAAGAACTTGCGCAGTGCCTATCGCGGGGCCATGCAGCAGGCTAGCAAAAGTTACAATGTTGGATTCCGCTTGGCGTATA
Source organism: Fibrobacter sp. (assembly GCF_017551775.1). Lineage (NCBI taxonomy): Bacteria > Pseudomonadati > Fibrobacterota > Fibrobacteria > Fibrobacterales > Fibrobacteraceae > Fibrobacter > Fibrobacter sp. The sequence continues at coordinate 686 of NZ_JAFZKX010000024.1, forward strand.
ACGCGGGAGCGGGAGTCAAGGGAACATTTGTGACTCAAGAAGCGGCGACCGATAAAAACGCGACATCGCCGAATGTGGCAAATGCCACCGAAATTAATGCGACGAAAACCGTTGCAAGCAAGACACTTATCGTATTTTACTCGTGGAGCGGAAACACGCGCGGAGTTGCAAAAGAAATCAAAAAGCAGACCGGCTTCGACATGGTGGAACTCAAGCTTGAAAAGCCTTATTCCGACGATTACAATACGGTGCTGCGGCAAGCGCAAGCGGACCAGCATAAACAGGCTCGCCCGAAGTTGAAAACGAAAATTTCTGCCGACAAGTGGCGCGAATATGAAACGATTATCATCGGCTACCCGAACTGGTGGGCTTCTATCCCGATGCCGATTGCAACGCTCTTGGAAAGTTACGACTTTTCGGGCAAGAAGATTCTCCCGTTCTGCTCGCATGGCGGCGGTCGCTTTGGGCAAAGCGTTACCGCTATTGCAAAACTCGCCCCGAAGGCAAATATCGGCGAAGGCCTTTCCGTTCACTATTCCGGCGGCACGTCGCTCGCAAGCGATGTCGCCAAGTGGCTCAAGGCGAACGGAGTGAAATACTAACTTTTTAATATGCAAAGCAAAAATTTTCAACTTGATCCCGCCAACGCGACTGTCACGTTCTCGGTGAAATGAAAACAAAACCCCGGCCAACGAGTGGCTGGGGATTTTTGCTTTATTTCCGAATCATATCCTTGAGCGATATTTCGGGATGGTGGTATTGCCACGATTTTTCGATGCTTTTCTTTCCTAGTTGCATGGCCTGATGTGGGCAGAAGTGAACGCAGGCAAGGCATGTCGTGCAATTGTCGCCTGTCACGGCGATGGGCTTTGCTCCTTCTCGTTCTTGCATGGTGATGTTCTCGACGGGGCATACGCGCGCACATGTTCCGCATCCGATACATTTGTCTGGATTGGCGGCTGGCTGGAAAGCCTTTATCATCTTTTGTCCGAACGATGTGTTCATCGTAATCCAGCCCAGCAGGCTCCATCCGCCATAGTGAATCGCGCTTCTGTTGTTCTTAATGTCATCGATAATGCGTTCCAGTCGGCTCGCGTATTTTGTGAATTTCCAGATTTGCTTGTTCGGGTTGCGTTTGTAAGCGATTCCTGCACTGTCCGGTACGCGAATCTTATCGCAGAAGGCAACTTTTGCGCCCATCTGCTTGAACACATGGCGTGCAAACCAAGAAGAAATTCCCACTTGCGCACCGCAGTCGATCACGACGAAAATGTAGGCTTGCGGATTCACGCGAAGCTTGGGCAACAATTTTTGCACGGCAGGGGGCGGGGCAAAATCGTACGACGGATAAACTAATCCGATGCGTTTTTCTCCGTTCAAGTCTTGCTTGACGGCATCCGTGAGCGGAATCACCTGATCGTTTGTTGCTTCTGCAATTTTACGTGCAATCGCAATGCTGTTGCCTGTGCCAGAGAAGTAGAGAATCATGTTGCCCTCTCATGCGTTCCAATTTATTTGATGAACTTCTTGGATTTAATATAGCATTAACTAATGTATATTATAATAGATTCTTCGAATTCCCCTATCTCCTTACAGGGCCCGCTCAGGATGATGCGTGAGGCGGGGATGAAAAGTGTGAGCGTTTGATGACTAAGAAAAAGAAGATTATGATTACGGCGATTGTTTTATCGGTTCTTTTTATACTGGGTGACGCTGGTGTGCTGTTCCTCAGCCAGGCGAAGTTTGGGCGCATTCCGCAGGGCAAGCGTCTGGAGCGTATCAAACAGTCGCCGCATTACGACGGCAAGCAGTTCGTGAACGAGGTCGAGACGGTCACCATGACGGGCGACAAGAACATTTTCGCCGTGTGGAAGGATTTCCTGTTCGGTGACAAGAGTCAGACCGTTCCCGATACCGCGATGAATGTTGTTAAGACGGACCTGAAGTCACTGCCGCTGGACCGCGATTGGATTGTGTGGTTCGGACATTCTTCGTATCTGCTTAATTTGTCAGGAAAGAAGGTGCTGGTGGACCCGGTTTTCTATCAGGGCTCGCCGGTGAGTTTCGTGAACAAGATGTTCAAGGGCACGGACGTTTACAAGCCCGTCGACATGCCGGACATAGACTATCTGGTGATTACACACGACCACTGGGACCATCTGGATTATGAGGTGGTGAAAGAATTGGAGCCGCGCGTGAAGAAGGTGGTGACGGGCCTCGGCGTGGGCGAGCATTTTGAATACTGGGGCTATCCGGTTGAAAAATTGGTGGAACTCGACTGGTGGGAATCTGCCGATTTGGGTGACGGCTTTAGCGTGACGGGAACGCCTGCCAGGCATTTCTCGGGTCGAGATTTAAGGCAGAATAAGACGCTGTGGTCTTCGTTTGCATTCAAGTCGCCCAAGCGTACGGTGTGGATTGGCGGCGATACCGGCTACGGGCCGCACTTCGCGAAGGTCGGGAAGAAATTCCCAGACATAGACTTGGCGATTCTCGAAAACGGGCAGTACAACAAGGACTGGGCCTTGATCCATACAATGCCGCATGAACTGGGTAAGGTGATGAAAGACCTGGATGCCAACCGCTACATGACGGTTCACCATTCCAAGTTCTGCCTGAGCAAGCATTCTTACA
>NZ_JAFZKX010000025.1 GCF_017551775.1 Fibrobacter sp.
AGTTCATCAGGAACCACACTACGCCGGCGGATTCGCTGCCCGACTTGGATTCGAGTTCGTAGGCGCGTGCGGGGCGCGGTTGGTAATTCGCGGTGTCGTGCTGGGCGCACCACACCGTCGGCTGCCCGTTGTTCACGATCTGCGCCTTGAGCAGGTAGTCAATCGCCTTCTCGAGCGCGGTGTTCATCTTGGCGCGGGTCGCGTCGTCGATGATGTCGCTATCGAAGGGAGACGTCTTGTTCGCGATGTCCATCATGGTCACCATGGCGCGGACCATCGCGTTGTCGTTGAGGGTAATGTGGTCGCTGTAGTCGTTGCGTTTGGGCCAAACCTGCGGGAGACCGCCCGTGGAACGCTGCATGGCCAAAAGGAAATTGACCGCCTTGTTGAAGCTCGTCTTGAAGGTGGATTTGTAGCTGGAATTCGTAGTCTCTTTATAGCGCACCGCCAGCAGGCGCATTTCCTGTATGGTCGCGTCGTTGTCGATAGTGCCGACGTCGCCTCCGGTCGCGGAGCGCCATCCGGATTTTTCACCGCCCGAATACGGGTTTTTGTAGCTTTCGGCCATGGCCTTGTAGAAACCGCCGTTGTCGATTTGCCAAGTGGTCATGTTGTAGGCGTACTTGTCGATGTCCATGCCGCTTGCGGCATCGGTCAGTTCCGAATAGCCGCGGTAGCTGTTGATTTTCGAGACAGCCGTAGCGGGCGGCTCGTAGTCCGCCGCCAATGCGATAGAACTCCCGGAAAATAGGACCAGTGTTGTGAATACTCCAAACCGACGATTACCCATGCCATCCTCTTCGTCAAGACAACGATTCCATACTTCGTTAATCTAACTTAATACATGCCGAAAAAGCCGCCGAAAGGCGTTTTTTTCATTTACATGTTGTCCAAAGAACAACGCGAAAAACCGTTGAAAAACGTTTTTTTGAGAATCAATGTCTAATGATGCGACCTTGAAGGTCGTACTTGGGAACTAGTAACAAGGAACTTGGAACTATTCTACGGTCACGCTCTTCGCGAGGTTGCGCGGCTGGTCCACGTCGTTTCCACGCAGGACGGCGATGTGGTAGGCGAGCAGCTGCAAGGGCACGCAGGTCACGATGGGCATGAGCATCGGGATGGTCTTCGGGACCTTGATGAGGTGGTCGGCGAATTCATCGAGCGGCTGGCAGTCTTCGGTAGTGACCGCGATGACGCGTCCGCCACGGGCCTTGATTTCACGCACGTTGCTGATGACCTTGTCGAACAGCGCATCCTTCGGGGCGATGACCACCACGGGCATGTTCTCGTCGATAAGGGCGATGGGCCCGTGCTTCATTTCGGCGGCGGGATAGCCTTCGGCGTGGATGTAGCTGATTTCCTTGAGTTTCAGGGCGCCTTCCATGGCGACGGGGTAGTTGTAGTGGCGGCCCAGGTACAGGAAGTTGTTCGCCTTCACGTACTGGTGCGCGATGCCCGCGATTTGGTCCGAAAGCTTGAGGGTCTGCTCTACCAGTTTGGGGAGTTCCTGCATCGCCTTCACGATGTCCGCGCCGCTTTCGAAACTGAGCCTGCGCTGGCGGCCGAGCAAGAGGGCGATCATGGCGAGCACGGTCACCTGGCTTGTGAACGCCTTGGTGCTCGCGACACCGATTTCGGGGCCCGCGTGCAGATACACACCGCCGTCGCTCGTGCGGGCGATGGTGGAACCCACCCCGTTACAGATGGCGAGCGCGGTGGCGCCCTTCTGCTGGGCTTCCTTGAGGGCGGCGAGCGTGTCGGCCGTCTCGCCGGACTGGCTGATGGCGAGGACCAGCGTCCCCGGCTTGATGATGGGGTTCCTGTAACGGAACTCCGAAGCGTATTCGACTTCCACGGGAACGCCCGCGAGGTCTTCGATCATGTATTCGCCGACCATGCCCGCGTAGTAGCTCGTGCCGCATGCGGTGATGATGATGCGGTTGATGTTCCTCAGTTCCCTGATGTTCGTGTCGAGGCCCGCGAGTTTCGCGTTGCCTTCGGCGCTCAGCAGGCGCCCGCGCATGGTATTGCGGAGCACTTCGGGCTGTTCAAAGATTTCCTTGAGCATGAAGTGCGGGAACCCGCCCTTCGCGACGGCGTCCGCGTCGAATTCCACGTCCTTGACTTCGCGCTGCACTTCGTGGCTGTTCATGTTCACGATGGAGTAGTCGCAGCCCTTGATCTGCACCACGTCGTTGTCGTCGAGGTAGACGACCTTCTGGGTGTGGTTGATGATGGCGGAGACGTCGCTTGCGAGGAAGAATTCCGAACCGTTCCCGATGCCGAGGATGAGCGGGGAGCCGCGGCGCGCCCCAATAAGCGTATTGGGCTCGTCCTTGCAGATGACTGCAAGGCCGAAAGTGCCCTCGACAAGGGCGAGGGCCTTCAGCACCGCGGCCTTCAGGTCGCCCTTGTAGTAGCGGGCGATGAGGTGCGCGACTACTTCGGTATCGGTTTCGGACTTGAACTGGATGCCTTCGGAAACGAGCTTCGCCTTGAGGCTCGCGTAGTTCTCGATGATGCCGTTGTGGACAATCGATATGCGTCCGTCGAAGCTGGTGTGCGGGTGCGCGTTCGCGACGGTGGGCGCACCGTGGGTCGCCCAGCGGGTATGCGCGATGCCGGTTTTGCCGTGGATGGTCTGCGCCTTCAGGCAGTCTTCGAGCGCGCTGATCTTTCCGGATGCGCGGACGACGCTTATTTTGTTGTTGTCGATTACCGCGATGCCCGAACTGTCGTAGCCTCTGTATTCAAGCTTCTTGAGGCCTCCGACCAGGATGGGCAACGCTTCGTTTTGACCAATGTAACCGACTATACCGCACATAGGATTTTCCTTTAGAATAAAGTACAAAAACGTTTCCGGCAGCCAAATCTGCGGAAAACGCTATTTTTTGCATAATATATCAAAAGAAAGGGTAAAAAATATTTAAGATGTGAGCAAAATCACGTTTGATTTGCTATTTTACATGAGTCTTTTAAAACTCAAAAGAGGGATAATATGAAAACAAAACTGATTGTTGCTGCCGGTGCACTCGCTATGTTGATGACCGGCTGTGACCAGCTGTGCCCCGGTGCAGCTCCGGCTAAGAAGGCTCTTGTCACGGAGAAGGACACGAACAGCTACGCATTTGGTTCCCATTTTGCAAACCAGGTGTACCAGCAGCTGATCGCCCGCGATTCTCTTGATTTGGATGTCGAAGTGTTTATTCAGGCGTTTAGGGATCGCTTCAGCCAGGATTCCAGCAAACTGCTCCTGAACGATTCTATGGTGTTTGCTACTCTGATGAACATCCAGCAGAAGAAGCAGGAAGAAATGCGCATGAAGGACAGCATTGCGAACGAAACCCGCAAGGCCGAAAATGCCGCTTTCTTTGAAAAGAACAAGACTGCCGAAGGCGTCGTGACCACCGAGTCTGGCCTCCAGTACAAGATTCTTACCGAAGGTACCGGTGCTACTCCGAGCGATTCCGATATTGTGAAGGTGCATTACACGGGTACGCTCCTCGACGGCACCAAGTTCGACAGCTCTGTCGACCGCGGTCAGCCGCTCGAATTCCCGATCAACGCCGTGATTCCGGGCTGGACCGAAATGCTCAAGCTCATGAAGGTGGGCGAAAAGGTCACCGCATGGATCCCGAGCGAGCTTGCTTACGGTCCGTTCGGCCGTCCTCCTCAGATCCCGGGCAACAGCGCGCTGGTTTTCGAAATGGAACTCATCGATACGCATGTTGCCGAAGCTCCGAAGGCTGAAGAACCGAAGAAGGCTGCCAAGCCCGCCAAGTCCGCTGCAAAGCCGGCTGCCGAAGCCAAGCCTGCTGAAGCCGCTGCTCCCGCAGCTGCAAACTAGTTCTGGCATTTAGCTTGTAACGCAAAAATCCCCGCCTCGCTGGCGGGGATTTTTTGTATTTCCTCATGGGGTTCGTGGCGGAATGTGTCCGCCGCAAATTCCCTATGTGATGCTCTTACTTGAACGGGATGGGCATCTGCATCTTGTCGCGGATAATCTTGTACGCACCGCCGCGTCCCGGCTTCTTGGAACTTGCGTGCGATTTCGCGAGCGTGAAGTGGCCCGTATCGACGCTGCCGTATTCCTTTGTACGTACCGCAGTTCTTTCTTTCGCAAGCTGGAGGGCGATTTCCATCGCCTTGTCCGGGTCGCCTTCGACATAGTCCGGTTCAATACCGAACCTGTGGTAAATCTTATGGTTCTTGTCGAACATCCTCATGCTGGTTATGCCCGCGATGCCGCCCGCATATGTGCCGACGTAGCTCTGTCCGATGCCCTTACCGTATGTGGTGAGACCCACGACCGGCGACTTCGTGTTGCTGATGGTGCCGACGAGCATGAGTTCGGCGCAGCTTGCGCTTCCCGAATCGGCGAGGAACACCAGGTAGCGGTCCTTGGCGAGTCCGTTTTCGGTGGCTATCCAGGTGAGGGTGTCGATGACGCGTTTTTCGGTGATGGTGTCAAGTTCGTGCGATACCATGAATGCGATCGTGTCGTTCTTGGAAAGAAGTTCCGCGGTCATGTCCATGCACTGGTCCACGCTTCCTCCGGGGTTGTTGCGCAGGTCGATGATGGTCGCCTTCGCATCTTTCGTTTCTTCCAGGGCTTCGACGAATTCACCGTAGGTTCCCGTGGGGAGAGTTGTCGTGTCCGTGAATTCGGTAATGGTGATTACCGGGATGGAATCGTACATGTCGACAAATACGGTAGGAGTCGCGAAGGATTCCAATAGGATATTGAACGAGAGAGAATCACCGCCGCGGGTAACATCCACGGAAATCCTTTCTCCTTCGTTGCCGGAGGTCAGTTTGTCAAATGCTTCGGGCGTGGTCGGGACGGTGCCGTTGACGGAGACTACGATATCGCCTTTCTTGATGCCGGCGTCATCTGCTGGCCCGTTCTTGTAAATCTGGGTAAACTGGAGCACGGTAGTGGAGTCGGTGCAGTTCTCGCTCTGCGGTTCGCAGGCGGGAACGGTGTTCTTCTTTACCTGTGCGCCGATTCCTACGTCCGTTGCGGAATACGTCAGCAAGTTCAGGATGTAGGTTGCGATTTGGGGGCTGTAGTAATTGGTAAAGTTGTCGCTCAGGGTGGAGAACATGTACGATACGTCGGGGAACTCGTAATCAGCGGAGGAGAAACCGTGTCGTTCGCCCTTCTTGTAGTAGTCTTCGAAATCCCTCAGTTCCTTGTCGGCATTTACATAGAAAACATCGAGCAGGAATTCGGTGAAGACTAGTTCCTTTGCTTCGTAGGGGAGGTTTTCGAAAAACTGCTCCTCTTCATCTGTGCCTTCCGGATTGCTGAGGTGTTTGTTGGTCTTCGTCTCAAAGCAACCTTGCGTGCAGAACAAGACTGCGCACGAAAGTCCCAATATCGATTTATGTAAAAAGTTCATCTGTGGAATCTCCTTTCTTACTTAAATAGAAAAATATCGGCGTAGGCGCCACCATAGACATCTTCAATTTGATGATTATTTCCCGTTATCGGTTGCTTTTCGGTGCCGACGGCTTTGCCTGCGGTCTTTTTCAGGGCCTTGCCGAAATGCTTCTGGGCCGCGTCGATGGCGCATTGGACGGATACGCCGTCGGTGCACGGATAGTCGGGCTCGAGCCCTTTTCCGTGGTACAAATTGCCCTTGGGGGTGAAAAATTCGAGTGTCGTGATGGTGGCGAGTCCCCCATCCATGGTTTTCCATGACGATTGGCCGATGCCCTTTCCGAACGTGGTGATTCCCGCGAGTGGGATGTCCGTAAGCTCTCGCACTGCTGCGGCGAAGATTTCGGCGCACGATGCGCTTCCGGTATTCGCGAGCATGACGAACTTGCCCTCTTCCCCCGAATCGCCCGCTTTAGCTTCGTTGCTGGTCTTGTGTTCGGTGCGCTTCCCGTCGGCCGAGAATACGTACCAGTGTCTCGAGGAGAGCGTTCCGCTTTTCACGAACAGATCTGCCATCTTGATGCATTGGTCCACGTGTCCGCCCGGGTTATTCCTGAGGTCGAGAATGCGGACGGACTTGTCGCTTGCCGTGGAATCCAGGTGGCGTTTCAGTTCCATGTAGGAACCGCTGTCGCGTTCGATAGTGTTCAGCTTGAATTCGCGGATGTTGATGACTTCGTAGCCATCGACGGTGTCCACGAATATTGTAGGCGCGTAGATGGTTTCGCGTTTCATCGTATACGAGCGCACGCTGTCCTGGAACGAGATTTCCAAGACGATGACCTCGTTCGAGTCGAACACGGCGCGGTACTTCTGGTATGCATCTTCTCCCGTAAGCTCGGTTCCGTTTACCGAGATGACAACTCCGTTTTTCGGGACTCCCGCCCGGTCTGCCGGACTCTTGGGGTATACATGGCGTATGGAAAGCGTGTGTTCGGTTCCGGGATTGTACCAGAATTCGAGCCCGATGTCGCCGGTGATGACGCTCGTGTTTCTCGATTCGATGACGGCAGCGCTCTGTGAGGGTTCCGTGTAGCGGGTGTACCTGTCGGAGAGCGCTTTGTAGAGAACTTGTATGGAATCGCCTTCTTCGGGAAGGTTGGGGAGCTCTTCTTCGTACAGGTACGTCTTCTGCAAAAGCCAGTAGTTGTACCCGTATTCGTCTGTCGCGGGCGTGCTCTTCACGGGCGACAGAAAGTCGCTACTGCACGCTGCGAGTAAAATGAGAGAGGAGAGAAGGATAGTTCGGAGTCCTAATTTCAACATTCTAAACCTGCTTTTCTAGTAACTCAGAACTAGCAACTATCAACTTCGCCGAAGGCGATGCTTACTGGTCTACCTTCAGTCCCTTCTTGTCGAGCAGAATGCGGGGAACGCCACCTTCCATCGGGTTTTCCACGACGGAGATGGTTTCGAGGTTGTCGCACTGTGAGAGCGTCTCGGGCAGGGTGGAAAGCTGGTTCGCGTCGAGAACGAGTTCGCGGAGCTTCTTGAGGTTGCCGAGTTCGGAGGGAATCGCGCCGAGGCTGTTGCCCGATACCATGAGGATTTCGAGTTTGGAAAGCTGGCCCAGGGTCCCCGGGATAGAGGTAAGCTCGTTGTTGTCCAGGTAGAGCTTCACGAGGTTTTCCATCTTGCCGATGCTTGCGGGAATGTCGGAAAGCATGTTGTCGTGAAGGGAGAGCTTGACCACCTTCTTCCAGTTGCCGATTTCCTGCGGGAGGTCGAGCATCTGGTTCTTCGCGATGTTCACCGTGCGCAGGTTCGTGAGCTTGCCGACCGAGGCGGGCAATTCCGAAAGGCTGTTGTAACCCAGGTAGAGGTGCTCGAGCTTTTTGAGCTCGCCGATGGTCTCGGGGAGTTCCATCAGGTCGTTTTCGCTGATGGAGAGACTCTTCAGGTTCTTGAGCTTCCCGATTTCGTCCGGTACCTCTACGAGTTTGTTGCGGTCCAGGTTGAGTTCTTCGAGGGTTTCGATTTCAAAAAGTTCCGGCGGAAGGAGGCGGAGCTCTTTCTGGGAAAGGTCGAGCGAAGTGGCTTTTTCGGCCTTGGCTTTGGCGATAATCTCAAGCAGATTCATAAAACTCTCCTGAACAATGTACTTACAGTATAAATCATAGTATTTTTACCCGAATTTGCGGCAACGGACGTAAAAAAATACGAAAAAAACAAAAATTTGCGCAAATGAGCAGCATATTTTTCTATTTATAATGGTGTTTTTACAAAAGATTTGTTATTTTTTTACTCAAATTGGTGTTTTGAAACTATTTTTAATGTGCGAAATGCCAGACGTCATACATATATGTATATATATGCGTTGTCGCGAGTATAATAATTGAGGAAAAAATGGAACTAACAAAATCGCAGGAACGCCGCTTAGCATTCGTTGCTAGCCTCTTGAGTTTGAACCCCAACGATCCTAACGACCGAATAAAGGCACTCCGGCATCTAAACCTGGACGAAAACGCCTGTTTCCACGGTTTCCAGTATTCCCAGGGCTTTATGGAATTCTTCATCTTCCTGGATGAAGATACCCCGCTCGAAAAGGTGGTCGCGCATCTGAACTCCGACCTGAAGCAGTTGCAGATTGCCGTATTCCGCACTAGCGACCCCACGAACCCGTTTTTCCTGTCGCTTCGCGAAGAAGCCGACCCGTGGGACGTGAAGAAGATTTCTGACGGCGACGACGAAGACGACGAAGATACTCCGGCAAGCCGCCCGTACATGGAAACGCTCCAGATTACCGTGCTCCGCACCAAGGCGAGTCGCGACCTCACCGACTCCGAACTGGAACGCACCCTCAAGGATATGCGCCGCAAGCTTGGCATCTGGAAGAACGAAGTCAAGGCGAAGCTCGAAATCGTCGCCGAACACGACGACTTGACTCGCGATTTGCGTAGCGCCGACGACAAGCTCGAAATTGTCATGGAGTCCGAACCGCTCCACCTCACCAGCGATCATGGCGAACTTTTCCTCGGTTTCTGCCCGATCCGCACGATTTTCGATTACCACGTGGCTCTCGGCAAGCGCCTTAAGACGAAGCACAACATGGCTATCGTCTCGAGCAACATCCGTACCTACCTCGGTAACCTCACGCACACGAACGCGGCCCTCATCGATGCCTTCCAGACCATGGAAAGGAACGACGACGAGAACGTGAACGTGGACGATTTCCCGTTCCTGCACAACGGCATGACCCTCACGGGCGATGACCTGCGCGCCAAGGAACGCGACGGCAAGAAGGTGCTCGTGATTGAGCGCCCGAAGATTATCAACGGTGCCCAGTCCCTCTTCACGTACGAAACCTACGCGAAGAAGAGCAAGAAGCCCGTGAACCCGCAGGTTTTGGTGAAGGTCGTGGTGCCGTACCCCGGTGCCGACAACTTCCTGAACCAGGTGACCATGGCGAACAACCGCCAGAACCCGGTGTTCAGCTACCACCTGCGCGCCGCGGACGACCTGCAGTTCTTCATCTGGCAGCGTTACCAGGAAGAAGGCTTCACCTACGTCTACAAGGACGGCGTGCGCCTCAAGGCCCGTACCCGTAAGCTCGAAGTGCGTATGCGCCCCGAACTGGCGAAGACATTGTTCATGATGGACGGCAAGCTCAGCGAATGCCGCTCCAGCGACTGCATTTTCGACAAGGAAACGCTGTACCAGCGCTGCTTCGGCGCATTCGTGCGCGTGTCCCCGGACAAGGAGAAGGACTTTGTTCGTAAGACCATCGCCTTCACGAAGGCATGGCAGCTCCTCAGCCGCCTCCCGATCAAGATCCGCAAGGTGACCCCGGGCAAGGGCGTGTCCATCGAAGCCAACGACGATAACCCGCTGACCAAGATTACCTGGAATGGCCGTCTGGAAGACAAGTTCATCTTCCGCAGCGCCGTGAAGGACCTGGTCGTGGCTCTCGCCCTCAAGCACTGGCTCATCTACGGTGACCCGATTCAGGACTTCGAATGGCTCGTCGAGAACGAACTGAACTTCAACGAATCCATCCTCAAGTACGCCTCCAGGATCTACACGGAAGACCTGAAGGGCATCCTCATCAACGAGTTCAAGGACAACACGGCGTACTACGACACCATCACCACTATCGACAAGGATAGCGGCGAATCGGTGGAACGTCGCCTGTGGAAGGGATTCGCGAATACCGCGACCTACGAAAAGATGATGGATCTTCTGTGCAAGAAGAATCCCGCTTGGGAAAAGGTCCGCGGCGGTATCGAGCTCTTCATCTAAAGAGACTTCCTATCGGATTTTTAAGACGGCCTGCTTCGGCGGGCCGTTTTTTTTGTGCGCGTCCGTTGTTCCGGAGAGAGAATTTCTTTGTTCGTAAAACGGCTCTCTTCTGTCAAGAAGCAGTTTTTTAGCTTCTTCGGCAATCTTTTTTATAAAATATGCGTCGTGTAAGCAAAAAATTTGCTAATTTCCCGCAGAAATTCAACTTTCCGGTGGATTTGGCGTCGCCGAATTCTGTATTTTGTGTCTGTTGCTATTTAGAAGGTTCTTACATAGGACCCGGTCGGGGTTTGTTGCCTTGTGTCTCTCGGCATTCGGCATCGCATGGTCTCAGGGAGATTCTCCCGTGGGCGTCTCCGACGGTGTGGATTCTGCGGACTCCGTGAGCACTGCTGACCCGGCAGAGACGGAATGGCAGCCCACGCTCCAGTACTTCCCGTTGCCTGCTTCGGTGACTCCCCTGAATAACCTCCTCCCGTTCGGCGGCGTGGGTGCGTCTCCCCGCCTGATGAAGGAGACGAAGGGCCAGGTGTTCGAGCACGACATCAACATGGCGACGCGTGAACTCGACGTGCGTGAGAAGCGCGTGAACAGCGTGTCCCGCGACACGACGACGCTCTGGTCGGCGCATTATCCTGAACTTACCGATTACGTGGCCGACATGTACGAAGTGGGCCGCAAGAACCTGTGGCTGAACGGCCTTATCGGCCAGCGCGATGGCGGCTACGAGGCGCCCGAGACGGGCTCGATGTTCGACATCACCATTCCGGTGAACATGCCCGCCTGGATGAAGACCTTCGGTTTCGACAAGCCCAAGCTGATGCTCCAGGGTACGATGAACATCCGCCTCAAGGGGTACGGCGAACTGGACGACGCCGAGGGCAGTACCAAGACGAGCCTCTGGCCTTCGCCCTCGCTGGACTACGAACCGAGCTTCATGGTGAAGGGCAAGATTGGCCCCTACATCACGGTCGAAGTGAACAACGTGGAAAGCGGCCTCGGCGTGCAGAACCAGGTGCGCGTGGTGTACGAGGAATCGTTCAAGGGCGAATTCGAGGACTATATCTTGCAGCGCGTGGAAGCGGGTACGACATCGCTTGCGCTTACGGGTACGGAACTTACGGGTTATTCCGAAAACCACCAGGGCCTGTTCGGTATCAAGGCCGACTGGAAACTGGGCGACTGGAGACTCACGACGATTGCCTCTCAGGACGGCGGAAGCCAGGAAGAGTACACCATCAATGCTAGCGAGACGACCACGGAATTCCAGGTGCTCGACAAGCAGTTCGTCACCTACCGTTACTACTTCTTGAACCATGAGGCGAGGAGCGCCTACATCAACGCGGGTATCGCCGGTCGCTCGACCTCGAACTACCTCGCTACCGGGCTCAAGCTCTACAAGCGCAGCGCGCTGAACAATTCGAAGGATGTCATCGACAACGTCGACGTCGTGTACAAGGCCCCCGACGGTTCGGAAATCGTGAAGAGGGTGGAACGCCTGGTGGAAATCCCGGCGAGCGACTATACGTACGATCCCAAGACCGGTATTGTCAAGATTAACGGCGTTACGCGGTCTACGCTCGTTGCCGCCAGCTGGAACGAAGACGGCACCGGCCGCGTGGGAACGACGGTCAACGACGGTGCAAGGATTGTGCTTATCCAGTGGGATGCTGAACTTGCCGAACTCAAGGAAATCGGCAAGCTCATGTTGCGCAACGTGTATTCCATCGGCATCACCGATGCGAGCGCGAGCAGCTTTGTGCTGCGCATGAAGAACAAGTCGGGTGTCGCGGGTTCGTTCCTCAAGACTATCGGCGTAGCGGACACTACGACGGGCAGTCCGCTGGTGAGCGATGCTACGATTTTCAAGAAGGACGCGAGCGGCAACTACACGGGTGAAATGTGGCTGCCCTGTAAGCCGCTTTCGCAGTACTCCGGCCCGAACGCTACGGAACGCGCCCGCGCGAACTGCTTGGAACCCTTGCGTAACTTGGATTCGTCGAACGTCATGTCGCAGCTTTACGACTTGCCGGTTTATAACCTGAGCCGCTACACGAGCCAGTTCCATTTCGAATCTGTGGGTAAGCGCCGCAGTTCCACCATCAGTGTCCGCGACCCGAATTCGAGCTACTCCGTGAGCGGCAGCGCCTGTATGGATATTTCGCCGGGAACGGAAAAACTCACTGCGGGTTCCACCGTGCTCACGCGCGGTACCGACTACGAGGTGAACTACGAACTCGGACAGATCGAACTTTTGAGCGAACGTGCCCTTGACCCGAACAAGGAAATCAAGGTGACGTTCGAATGCGAACCGCTTTTCGAAATTGACAACAAGCTGTTGCTGGGTGCGCGTGCCGAACTTCCGCTGGAACGTTACGGGTTCGGTGCGGGTTCCGTGTTCGGTATCACCGCGCTCTACAAGAGCCAGAGCACTACGGCGAAGACCCCGACGCTCGGCAACGAACCGTTCTCCAGCTTCTTGTGGGGCATGAACCTGCGCTTGCAGGATACGGTGCAGGCCCTGACCGACCTCGTGAACAAGATTCCGGGAATCAACACGGAAGCGAAGTCCAGCTGGCGCTTCGAAGCGGAATTCGCGGGCAGCCGCCACAACGCGAACACCAGTGACGACGTCGAAGCGCTTGTCGAAGATTTCGAGGCCACGTCGAACGGCCTCACGTACCCGCTCTCCAGGCTTTCTTGGTACCATGCTTCGCCTCCGGGCGGCGTGAGCTCCGACGCCTCTACGTACATCGAGACGCAGGACTACAAGCACAAGGGTGAATTTATTTGGCACAGCAACAACACCGAGCTGTACAAGTACATCTACGATAACGTCGGCAATTCCGATGTCGATAACCAGCACCTGACCGTGCTCAAGATGACGCTTCGCGCGAACGACAACCTGGCGGGCAATTCGTGGGGTGGTATCATGCGCCCGAACAGCGCCTACTACCAGGACCTGAGCCAGATGAAGTACATCGAGGTGGTCGCGCGCGGTAACGTGGGCTCCATCTTTATTGACTTGGGCCAGGTGAGTGAAGACCTTGCCATTAACGGACATGCGCCGAACGGCTACCACGATGGCGAAAACGATCTGGGTTCTACGACGGCGCTGCACGACAAGGGTCTTGATGGTGCGACGGGTTCCGACGAAGAGCGCCTTGTGTGGGACTGCCGTATTTCGGGCTGCGAAAGCACGGTCTGGAATTCTGCCAATGCAGGCGCTACGACCGATATCGCGCTTGATGACTTCAACGAAGACCTGGACGACGACAGCGACCCGCCGGTGACCATCAACGGTACCGAAAACAACTCCGGTGAACGCACTTACGATACCGAAGACATCAACAAGAACGGCTCGCTCGATACCGACATCAACTTCGTGCGTTACCGCATCGACCTTTCGGATACGGACAAGACGCACTTCGACGAACTCAAGAACGGTTGGCGCAGGTGGCATATCCAGCTCAACCAGTACGATACGGTTGTCTCCGCGATGGGCGCCGATTACAAGTCCATCCTCGCGCAGGCGCTGTTCACCCGTTTGTGGGTCGGCAAGCTGAACCCCGGCGTGGCGGAAGCCAAGGTGCAGGTGGTGAGCCTCGGTGTGCTCGGCAACGCCTGGGAAGAGACGACGGTCGCCGATTACTATAAGACGAGTTCTACCGAGAATTCGCAGATGGTGAGCGTGAACGGAATCGAGACCGCGGTGTCCGAGAAGGTGGCGTCTACGGATACGACGTTCGTGAAGGTTTCGACCATCAACAGCCGTGAACATGCGAATACATATTTCAAGTCGCCGAACACCAAGACGGAACGCGATTCCGAGACGAACGCTCCCTTGAAGGAAACTGCGCTCAAGCTCGAGTACCATAATATGCAGCCGGGCCAGGAAGTAGGCGTGACCCGCATATTCGAGACCGACAAGAAGGACCTCTCTTCGTACAAGTCCCTGAAGATGGAAATCCACTACGAGACGAAGGCGAACAGGGTGCCGATCAGGTTTGCCCTGCAGTTCGGTTCCGGTTCGCTTGAAGGTTCTTCTGACTACTATGAATGGAGCTTCCGCCCGACGAAACTCGAAAAGTCTTGCCCGCGTGACCAAGACTGCCACGAAGAAAACTGGCTTGCGAACGCGTTCGCCATGAACGTTTCCGATTTCTCGGACTTGAAGCAGGGAAGGCGCCCGCCGTTCGTTTCTGCCGTGGAAAAGGATCTTGGCGGCGAGCGCGAAGAAAAGATCAGGTTGGTGGGTAATCCGACCGTGACGAGCATCGACTGGATGCGCTTCGTGATTATCGCGGATTCGAGCGCCTCTGCCGAAGACCTCGAAGGTGAATTTTGGATTGACGACCTGAGACTTTCGGACATGGATACGGAATGGGGATACGCGGCCCGTACTTCGGCGCAGGTGAATTTCGCTGACTTCCTTTCCATATCGGGTGCTGTGCGCTACCAGGATGGTAACTTTGCCACGCTCAAGACGACGGGCGGCTCGCCGAAGCCGAAGCTCTCGCAGGCGGCATCGCAGTTGGATGTCTCGGGCGACGTCTCCATCAGCCTGAACAAGTTCCTGAACGATACCCTCGGGTTCCACATTCCGTTGAATCTCGGTTACAGGAGCTCTACGAAGCGCCCCTTCATGAAGCCTTCCGACGACCTGACGCTTAATCGCAGCAGCTTCGGCGAACTCACGAAGGACATGTTCCAGAACGAACTTGTGGTGACTGAAGACAAGAAGGAACAGGAACTCCGCGACGAGACGGAATCCAAGGGTTACCAGTCCTACACGCGCGAAAAGAACTTCAGCATCAGCTATAGCAAGAACTACAAGGCGTCGGAATCCAAGGTGGGCGAGGCGCTCTCGCAGATATTCCTTGAACGTCCGGCGGCAAGCTATTCGTACCGGCAGACGGAAGGCCGCGCGACGACGGCTTCGGACTCCACCTATTCTTACCACACGATATTTGAATACAAGCTGGGTACTTTCAGCCTGTTCAAGTTCAAGCCTTTCGAATCGCTGGCCAAGTCCGACAACGCATTCCTGAAGGCGCTGGCCAAGACCGAATTTGAACCGTGGCCGCAGACATTCGACGTGACGCTGTTCGACTTCAACTACGTGCGCTATGTGAACCAGGTCCGCGATCCCGATTTCGTGGAACCGCAGGTCGACAAGGTTGTTACCTACACGGCGGATTTGAACCACAAGCTGAATATGCGCTGGAACATCCTCTCGTTCCTTTCGACAAGCTACTCCCTGAACATCAAGCGTGATATGTTTGGCGGTGGCGACCGTGAAGGATTCGTGAAGGAGAACTTCTTTACGCCCGACGAAGGCGGCATGTTTGCGACCGGCTACGTGTTCGATTACGACCATACCGACAGGAAGGTCTATGTATCCCGCGACAGTCTTGTGATAATCCCGACGGATACGGTCTCGCGCAAGAACGAAGCGGGCGTGCCGCAGACGATTGACTTGTCGAACCCGGACTCCTACGAAATCCGCTACGACAGTACGGTATTCTACAAGGTCGATAGCGTGGGCCATCGCGAGTACGGACGTGCCTATGGTATCCTCCGCAATGAACGCGCCCGTACGCAGCAGTTCAAGGTGAATTTCAACCCGCGCCTCATTCCGTTCCTGCCGTTCAACGCGAGCTTCACTTCTGATTTCAACCAGCAGAAGACCATTCCCGATGCCTTCGACCTGATGGACCACACCAACATCGAGAAGAACTACTGGACCATATCGCAGACGAACCGCTTCGAGTTCAGCCCGACGCTCAAGATTATCGATTTCTTGAAACTGTTTGGCAATGAATCCAAGGTCGTGAGCCTTTTCGAAAAGCTCAAGTGGCGCGAAATCCGCTTCAACTGGAATGCTAGTACCAACACCGTGGGCGAAAACTTCACGCTTGCCCAGCTGTATGAACAGCAGGGTGTGACCCCGCTGCAGTATTACCTGTACGGTTTGGGTCTCGGCAACGGTTACCGCAACCGCGGAATCTGGAATATCATTTCGGGCGACATGGGACTTACTACTCGCGATGATTTTGAACAGTTCGCGCAGTATCGCAATAGGGATGTCGATACGCTCGTATACCAGGGTAACTTCAAGCATTCTGTTTCGCGCCAGTTCCAGATAGGCACGGGCATCACGCTCCCGATTTGGGATATCGCGCTTACGGGCGACCTGCAGTGGAAAGAGGATTTCTCCCAGTCCCGCGAATATCCGCTCTATATCGACACGACGACCGTTTGGCCCAAGATTGGCGTCGGAGTCACGATCCCGAACTTTGCTCAGCGTCTTTCGTTCCTGAACAGCTTCAGAAGCGTGAGTACGGTCCACAGGTTCGATTTTACGAAGACGACTTCCGTGAAGCCGTTCCAGAGCGCCGAAGATTCCTGGAGCTACCAGATCAACTTCAACCCGCTCGTTCGTATCACCTTCCTCACGCAGAAAAACCTGAAAATCGAGAATGCCGTGCGTCTGAAAATGGAGACGACCGACAGGCGCCCCAAGCAGGAAGTCATCGGGCTGCCCTGCTGGCCGGATTCCCTGGGCAACATCCAGGATACGACGGAATACTTCTGGGAAACGCCGTGGATTCATACGTCGCTGTATAACGACTTCTCCATCAATATCGGCGATGACTTCTCGATTTCGTACCCGCTCAAGCTCAAGCGCGGTTTCCAGTTGTGGAAGTGGTACTTCAAGCTCGAAAACAATGTCGACCTCAAGCTCACCGCGGGTTACGACTACAACAAGAACATCCGCAAGGAATACAATCCTTCCGCCGGTACCGAATACAACATGTGGAACAAGGAAACCGGTACCGATGGCGTGTTCAGGCAGTGGACATTCGATTCCAAGGACTATACCGCGTACAATCCGGAACTCAAGCTGACCGACCGTACGGTGCCCTCGCGTACGCATGAATGGTTCATCCGTCCGAGCGCAGGTTACCAGTTCAACAAGATGGCCTCGATGAGCGCCTACATCGAATACCGCCAGATTCACGAGAAACTGGATGACGAAACCCCGCACCTGCGTCAGATCCTGCAGTTCGAACTCGCTCTGATGCTGCGGTTCAACTAGTCGCTGGTTGCTGATTATTGGTTGCTAGTTGCTGGTCAATGGTTGTTGATTGCCGGCTGTTAATTTTTAGCTGAAGCGTATGTTGTTGGCCGGTGGTCGGCCGTTGTTGACCATAAAATATTAGCCGCTAACGGATGGTCGTTGGCGGCTGATTTTTTTGCATCCGCGCGGGCGGATTTGAATTGGAATGGCGGTTCCGGATTACTTTACGATGCCGACTTCGGAGAGCTTTACGAAGCCCTTGATTTTTTCGCCGAGGCGGATTTCCGCGAAATTGCCCTGCTCGGAAATGACTTCGAAGGTGGTGCCTTCAGAAAGCGTATTGAGCGTCTGGGACTTGTCGCTCGGGGCGCTGGTCACGTCGGCGTCTGCGGCGGTGACGACACCGCAGATTTCTTTTTCGAGTACGAAAATCTTGTAGGCCGCGCTGGAACCGATGACGCAGAATACCGCGGTGAGCACGAATATGGCGCCCGTGCAGACGTTCTTCGCCTTTTCGCCGATGACGATTCTCCCTGCGATGCCAATCAGGGCGATGAGCCAGAAGATGGCGAGCAGCGTGATGAGCTGAGCCTTGAGCGAAAGCGCGTGGTGCGCCTTGAAGAGCCCGGAAAGAATCGGGTTCTCTTCGCCTTCGTCTTCCACCTTGTCGCGGGTCATGGCCTGCGCGTACTTGAGGTTGTGCTGTATGTCGTCATCGTTGGGGCGCAGTCTCAGGGCGGAACGGTAATAGAAGATGGCGAAACCGATCTTGCCGTTCCTGAAGTAGGCGTTGCCCAGGTTGTAGAACAGATCGGCGTCGGGCGTGCCGTTGTCGGCGCAGGTACGCCATTCGTCGATGGCGCGTTCGAAGTCCCCGTTGTTGTATGCCTTGGTTCCTTCTTCTATGCCAGAACATTCGGGGGCGGCCGTCGCAAGCGTTGCGACCGATGCAATCGTCAAAAGAATCTTTTTCCAGAAAGTCATATACTATCCTTTGTGCTAGCCGCTATTTCAGTTTTCCGAGTTCGCCGCAGAGCTTTTCCACGTCGGCGAGCATCTTCTTCTGTTCGTCGGCGGAGGGATCTACGGGAGCGAATCGCGCGAACGCGCATTTTTCGAGCCAGCTGTCGATGGAGGCTATCGTTTCTTCCTTGACGCCGAGTTTTGCAAGTTCTTCCTTCATTTGCGGGCGGGTCATGCCCTTGAATTCCAGGTTGGTGCAGTCGCTGAGGTAATCGATGAGCCCGTTTTCGAGCGCAGCGTAGAGCGCTTTGGCGTCACCCTTGTGCAGGGCCTCGCGTGCGCTTGCGAAGCGTTCCCTGAGCATCTTGTTCGCCTTGCCCTTGCGCACCAGCGCGGAATCGCTGTTGTGCTTGCGGCGCTTGCGGATGGCCCACGTGACGATGAAGTAGAAGGGGAGGGCGCCGAGCAGTGCTACCCAGTACCAGATGCTCTTATACGGTGCCGTGTTGCCGGTTCCCGATACCTTGTGGATGAAGCGGATGTCGGACCCGAGCGATTCGATTTCTTTCTTTTGCACGGACGGAGGGCCGGCGACGGCGGCGGGGGACTGGAATACGGCTTCGGGCGCGGCTTCGCCCTTCTCCACGATGATGGTCCACGGGCCCGCTGTTGCGGTCTCGTATTTCCTCTTGGTCGGATTGAACCAGGAGTACGAAATTTCGGGAACGGTGAATTCGCCCTTCTTTTTGGGATAGAGGAACACCTTGATGCTCTTGGAGGTGATGACCTTGTTGCCTACGATCTTTTTCGAGATGTTGTTTTCAGGCGGAACGGAGCGGAAGTCGCTGAAGTCGGGGAACTTCGGGTCGGTCAGGGTGCCCGGCGTTCCGTCGCCCTTGATTTCGACGGAGAGCGTGAGCGCTTCGCCCACCTTCAGGTTCGTGCGGTCGAAATCGGCGTTGAAGCTGTAGCTGCCGACCATGCCGCTGAAGTTCGCGGGCTTGCCTTCTTCGGGCAGGGGCTTCACGCTGATGTTTATCGTGGGGGACTGCGCTTCGGCTTCGATGGATTCCTGGCGGATGCTCTGCGAGTGGAACGACATGCCGCCCATCTGCTTGTTCTCTTCGACAATCTTGGGTTCGCCCCTCTTGGTGTACTTGAACTTGAACGGGGGGATTTGCAGGTTGCCGCTCTTGGTGGGGCTGAGCCATGCGAACTTGGCGCTCGCCTGCATTTCACGGCGGGCGTTTTCTACGGGTTCGAATTTCAGGTTCGAAAGGTCGCTCCTGTGGACGATGAAGTCATCACCCGTGTTCATGTCGGTAGCCTGCAGGCCGCCTTCAAAATGCTCGAAGGTGTGGAGCCCGAGCGTCACGAAGAACTGTTCGCCTTCGTAGACGGTCTTCTTGCTTGCCGTGAGCGAAACGGCGAGGGCGTCGTCGGCAAAGGCGCGCTGGATGTTGATGGGTATATCGTTAGCTATGACGCGCTTCTGTCCGTCGATATCGATGAATATCTGGCCGATACCGATGCGTCCCGTCTTTTTGGGCGCCCTCAGCTTGAAAGTATATATACGTGCCTTGTAGCCGCCGCGGCTACGTCCGCCCCCGAAGAAGGAATTGAACATGTCTTCGATATCGGGGCGTATGACCTGGTCGGTACTGTCTAGGCCCATGAATGTAAAGCCATTCTGCGTCTCGATGCTCAGATTGTCCCTGTTTTCGGGGAGTTCGTTAAGTGGATATACAAGTTGGAGTCCGAAGGTCTTGCCGGCTTCGATTCTGTCCTTGTCCAGTTGCAGGGACGGACGCGCAAAAGCAACGAAGGTCAAGGCAAGACAGATGAGAAGAATTCGTTTCATACCGCCAAAAATACCAAATTTTAAGCGGCTAGACCAAGTTAACAATCGCGTGGATGCGAATCTTTCGCTAAAAGCCCAGAAAAAAATGGCGTAAAATTTAAATATATATAATTTTCACCCTTGCAGCGTTAGTAAAAAATTGTTAATATTGGCTCGCCGTTTAGAAAATGGTGATAAAAAGGAAAAAATCAAGGATAAAAGGACAAACATGTACTGCATTCTCGCCGCCCTTCTGGTTAAGAGTTTCAGGAAATACGCCAAGCACGCATAATCTGCGTCATTGGCTTTTTTTGAATTCTCTCTCTTTAAATGGAAAAACCTCGGTTGATCACCGGGGTTTATTCATTTTTCTATATTTATGACGGAAATTGACTGCAAATTTTAACAAGGGAATCATATCATGAGTGAAAATTCTGCCACCCGTCCTGTCCGCGTGCGTTTTGCCCCGAGCCCTACGGGTTACCTGCATGTGGGTGGTGCGCGTACCGCCATCTACAACTACTTTTTTGCAAAGCACATGGGCGGTACGTTCTACCTGCGCATCGAGGATACCGACCGCAAGCGCTATAACGAGACCGCACTCCATGATTTGATGCGCGACCTCAAGTGGCTGGGCCTGCAGTGGGACGAAGGTCCGGGTTGCGAAGGCGACTGCGGTCCGTATTTCCAGAGCGAACGCCTGGACATCTACCACCGCGAAATCAAGAAGCTCTTGGACGCGGGCTATGCCTACTACTGCTTCTGCACCGAGGAACGCCTGCAGGAAGTTCGCGCCGAACAGGAAAAGACTCACGTGCCGGTCACGGGTTACGACCGCCACTGCCGTAATATCAGCCGCGAAGAAGCCGAAGCCCGCATCGCCGCCGGCGAGAAGGCCGTCATCCGCTTCAAGGTGCCCGAAACGGGCGTCACCGAATTCGACGACATGATCCGCGGCCACATCAGTTACCAGAACGAACTTCTGGACGACCTCGTGCTCATCAAGCGCGACGGTTACCCGACTTATCACTTTGCAAGCGTCGTGGACGACCACCTCATGGGAACCACCCACGTGCTCCGCGGCGACGAATGGATCAGCTCTACGCCGAAGCACGAACTCCTTTATAAGGCATTCGGCTGGCAGCCGCCTGTATGGTGCCACCTGCCGGTGATTCTCGACAAGAACGGCGGCAAGCTCAGTAAGCGCAAGGGTGCCGCCTCCGTGGGTGACTTCCGCGACCTCGGCTACCTGCCCGAAACGCTCGTGAACTACTTGGCACTCCTCGGCTGGAATCCGGGCGACGACCGCGAAGTCATGACCATCAAGGAAATGGTCGAAAGCTTTACGCTCGAACGCATCAACCCCAAGTCCGCGAGCTTCGACGAGAAGAAGCTGCAGTGGATGAACGGCCAGCACATCCACATGTGCGACGACAGTTTCCTCAAGGGCATCATGAAGGAAGGCCTTGTTGCGAAGGGTATCGACCTTTCGAAGGAACCGGAAGAGCGCCTCGACGAAATCGTGAAGCAGCTCAAGCCGCGCGCCCACTTTGTGCAGGACCTGGCCGAGATGGCCGTGTACTTCTTTGTGGCCCCGACGACCTACGACGAAAAGGGTGCGAAGAAGCACTTCGGCGAAGGCTCCAAGGAAGTGGCGACACTCGTGCGCGACATGCTCGCCTCCATCGAAGACTTCAAGACTCCGGTCATCGAAAAGGGATTCTACGACCTCGCCGAACGTTGCGGCCACAAGGTCGGTGAACTCGTGGGTGCCCCGCGTCTCGCCGTCTCTGGCGTTACCGCCGGCCCGGGCCTTTGGGAAATGTTCGAGATCATCGGCAAGGAAGAAGTCCTCCGCCGTATCGACGTCGCCCTCCCGCTCATGAAGTAGTTTCTGGACTCGAAGCTCAATGCGTTCCCAGTTTCCGCATAGGATTCATTCGCAGCAGTTGTTCTGCTGCCGGTGCCGTATGGTTACCAGCCATGGTTTGTATGCGCGCGAGCCGTATTCCACATACGGCGGAATGACGTCGCATGTTCCTCTCCTGTGCGTGTGCGAAAGGTGCGAATCCGCATTCGTCGCCTTCTCGAACGAGTTTGCGTTCTCGCATTCGGACGATGCGGGCGAGTACACCCGCGTGTACGGGAACAGCCGCATTGCCGCGGGCAACTGGCTCTATTTCAGGGGCTCGGTCAAGCCGGGAATGGTCAAGAGCTACTTCCAGACGAACGACAAGGAAATCATCGTCATCAGTTACGATGGCGGGCCCGCGAAAAAAATCGAACTGGACCGCCTCCCGTATATCGACGAGAGGTCCGCGGAAGGTTATCGCCTTCTGCCGGCGCAGAGCGCGCAGACGCTCCTCGGTGACTGCGTGTACCATGCCATCCGCGATCAGTTTGGCGTGGCGGTCGGGTTCGTGAAGGATGGCGACAAGGACAAGCTTGCCGTTCTGCTCGAGGACGCTTCGGTGCTGTTCATTACGCTTCCGCAGACGGCGCAGAACATTCCGAACGACAAGCTTTCCGAAATCGTGCAGAACAAATTGCAGCAGCTCTTCGTGGAGGATGCCGGCCGCATATCGGTGACGGTCGGGCAGGGTATTGTCTACCTCAACGGGCTGGTCAGAAATTATTCTATCAAGCGCTCGCTGCGTGCGTGCGTGAACAGCATGCCGCGCATCCGCGGGTGCGTTGATTTTACGAAAATTATTCCGGAGCCGGGAATCACGGATTCGTTGATAGAGAATCGAGTCTACACGTTGCTCGAATCGTTTGGGCGCAACGTGTTCGATTACAAGGTGAAGGTTTGTGAGGGAAGGGTTTCTGTTTCGCTGTGCTGCTTCGACGATGCTGCACCGCGGGACTTGGAAAGCCGCATCGCAGAAATTCCGGGGGTCTTGGACCTGACCTATTCGATGGTCACGATGTCCGAGAAGGAAATGGAGAACAGGGATGAGTGCTTGGAAATGGAACTTAGTTATTCGATGAATTCCAGGTTCCAGGGAGCTAAGATCAAGGTCTCGTACGTCGAGAACAAGTATTTGTTGGAAGGTCGCGTGCATTCCGCATGGCAGAAGCAGATGGCGTTTGTCAATGCGGTCAAGATGTCGCTTTCCACCGCGGTCGAAAACAGGCTTAGGGTTGTTGAGGGATAAACCAAAAGGAGTAGGTATATGGCAACTGGATACGAAAAGATAAATCTTATTAAGTCTAAATTAAAAACCCCGATGTCGGTCTCGATGTTGGCCGATGCGCTCGGGTGCAGTCCGCGCACGGTGTTCCGCCATCTGGAGGTCATTGAGCAGGAAAACTGCGGACTCCGCAAGATCAAGCGCGAGGGAGAAACGCGTTACGTTATCCAGGTAGAAGAACAGGCGAATTTCAACCAGAGCGTGGTGAAGCAGCTTGAAAAAATCAAGAGAAACCTGCCGGCGACATCGGCTCCGGATATCAAGACTACGAAGCTTTTGGATAAAGTAATCAGCGTGTTGCAGACGACTGACCCGGACGAGTTCAAGCCCGAGGCTGTTACGACCGACCCGGATTACGTGCTGGACTACGGCCCGTTCTGCGACGACAAGATTCAGGACGCCATGGTGAATCGCGCTCTCAAGGCCATTCACGACGGGTTCGCGCTCAAGATACGTTACCGTCCGTCGACATCCGATGAAGAAGTCAGAACGTGCGAGATTTTCCCGGTCAAGGTGATTATGCGTATGGATACGCTCTACCTCGTGGCGGGCGATTTTGACGCGAAGGGCGAGGAAGTATTCAAGAACTACATGTTCGAAAATATCGAGAGCATGTCGGAGACGAACCATTCTTCGCCCCGGTTCAAGTTCGATGCGCGCACCCATTATATTTATACTTTCGGAAAATACACGGATACGAGCAAGCCCGAAGATATCACGCTCGAAATCAGGAGCAAGTGGCTGCAGACTCAGTTCGAACGCGCGCATTTCTACCCGGCGATTTCGAGGCGCTACGACCGCAGCAAGAACATGATTGTCGACTTGAAGCTCCGTGTCACTCCGGATTTCGAGAACTGGCTCATGGGTGCCGCTTCCGATATCCGCATCGTGAAGCCGGCGTCGCTCCGTGAAAGAATCAAGCTGAAAATGAAAAAAGCTTTGGCCGAAATGGAAGGCTAGGAAGGCTTGCAGAAATGGAAAATATCGAGAAAGACCACAGACTTTCCGACTACACTTTTGAATTCCCGAAGGAACTGATTGCGAGCCGCACGGCGGGCAAGGGCAAGACGCGTATTCTGCACTGCCCCAAGGACGGCGGCGAGCGCCGCATAATGAAGGCTCCGGAAATTGTGGATCTGTTCCGCCCCGGCGACTGCCTGGTGGTGAACAACACGAAGGTGATTCCCGCGCGCCTCTTCGGGCATACGCTGCACGGTGGCGAAGTGGAAACGCTTTTGGTGCAGGCGCTCATACCCGCAGAAGATGGCTCCGCCCGCTATGAGGCGCAGGTCCGCCCGGGCAAGGCTTTCAAGATCGGCCGCGAACTCGAAGTCGCAGGCGTGAAGACCGTAGTCGAGGACGTGAAGGAAGACGGAGCCCGCATTTTGCGTTTTGCGGTGACGCCTGTGGAACTCGAGGCTGTCATGAACCGCGAAGGCCATGTGCCGCTTCCGCCGTACATCAACCGCCCCGATGACGAAGACGACAAGAAGGCCTACCAGACCATTTTCGCGAAGTATTCGGGAGCGGTAGCCGCCCCTACGGCGAGCCTGCATTTTAGCGAGCAGATGCTGGCCGATTTGAAGGCGAAGGGCGTGTATGTCGCGGAAGTGACTCTGCACGTCGGACCGGGTACGTTCCAGAATATCTCGGTCGAAGATTTTACGCAGCACAAGATGCACGGCGAACACTACGAACTCACGCAGGAAAACGCCGACATCATCAACAAGGCGAAAGCCGCGGGCGGTCGCGTCGTTACTGTCGGTACGACAAGTACCCGCGTGGTGGAAACGATTGCCGACGACAACGGAATCGTGAAGGCGCAGACGGGAGTGACGCACGCGTTCTTCTATCCGGGCTACCGCTACAAGATTGTGGACGGGCTGCTCACTAATTTCCATTGGCCCAAGAGTTCGCTCATCTTGCTCGTATCTGCCTTCTATGGGCGCGAAAACACGCTTGCCGCCTACAAGATGGCCGTCGAGAACAAGATGAAGCTGTTCAGCTACGGCGACGGGATGCTAATTTTATAACCGGGTCCGCGAGAGCGGTCGAATGAAAAAGGAAGGAATATGAAGATTGCAGTTATCGGTGGTGCCGGGTACATCGGATCGCACACGACTAGGGAACTTCTCGACCGCGGGCACGAAGTCTGCGTGTTCGACAATCTTTCGAGCGGTCTCGAACAGAATTTGTTCCCCGAGGCGGGATTCGTGAAGGGCGATATCCTGAACCCCGATGAGATTGGCGCGTTTTTGAATAGTTTCAAGCCCGAGGGCCTCGTGCACCTGGCCGCCTTCAAGGCTGCCGGCGAATCGATGATCAATCCCGAAAAGTACAGTGTGAACAACATAACGGGCTCCATCAACATTTTGAATGCCGCCTCCGCTGCCGGCGTAAAGTACTTCGTGTTTTCGAGTTCCGCCGCCACCTATGGCGCCCCGAAGTACCAGCCCGTCGATGAGGAGCACCCGACCGACCCCGAAAATTACTACGGCTACACGAAACTCGCCATCGAAGGATTCCTCAAGTGGTACGACAAGCTTCGCGGAATCAAGTTCGCGGCGCTCCGCTATTTCAATGCGGCGGGCTACGACGTGAAGGGGCGTATCAACGGGCTCGAGAAGAACCCGGCGAACCTCATCCCGGTGGTGATGGAAGCCTTGCTCGGTAAGCGCAAGGAACTGCTCGTGTTCGGTAATGACTACGACACTCCCGATGGAACGGGCGTGCGCGACTACATTCACGTGAACGACCTCGCGATTGGTCACGGGATGGCGTTCGATTACCTGCAGAAGAACAACAAGAGCCTCATCGTGAATCTGGGCGTGCAGCAGGGAAGTTCCGTGCTCGACGTCATCCACATGGCCGAGAAGGTCAGTGGCCGCAAGTGCCCGTACCGCATCGTGGAACGCCGCCCGGGCGACCCCGCTTCCCTCGTGGCGAACCCCGCGAAGGCGCACGAAGTCCTTGGCTGGAAGGCGCAATACAGCGATTTGGAAACGCTTCTTGCGACAACTTGGAAGGCCTACCTCGCGAACGAAAAGTAATCGGTTCTGGCCGTATAGAAAAATTGCCCGCGGGTCTTGCCTGCGGGCGTTTTGTTTTTAGCTGTTTGCTTTTCCTAGCAGTTTTTTCGCCTGCGTGGCGAGCAAGTCCTTGTCGTCGAGTTCAATGACCTTCTCTAACCGTTGGCGGCCTTCTTCGGGCTCGATTCCGTAGCGGATTCTGATTTCGCCTATGGTGTAGAGCGCACGGCGTGCGATTTTCGGGTCCTTTTCGAGGGCGAGTCCTTTTTCCAGCAGGGAGAGCGCGGCTTCGATGCAACCTCTGGATTTTGCCGTCCCGCCCCATTCGAGCCACTGCGTGCTGGGAACGTCTATGTACAGGTTCGGGTTCACCATGCGTTCGGCGGTTTTCTTCAGGGTCTCGTGATCGAGCGGCTGTTCCTGCAGGAGTGCCGTCATTGCCTGGTGCAGGCAGACCTTGGCGGTGTCGAAATTCCCTCTTTGCGCGGCGCTGAATCCTTCGTCAATCTTTTCGCGTGTCTTTGTACGCCGTTCTGCGGGAATGTTCCTTTGTGCGGTCCGCTGCATGCGGGTTTCCAGCGCGTCCTTGCGCTGTTCGGAAAGGCTCTTGCGACGCTTGGGCATCTTGATGCCGGCGAGGGCGCCGAGCGCGAAGAACGGGACCGAAGCGAAGGCTACGGGAGCGAATATGCCGGGGTTCACGAACCAGTTGGCGGCAAAGTCGAGAACGAGTCCGGAAATAGCCGTGCCGCGGACGAGTTTCGACACGTTGGCTTTGTCACTGTCGAATGCGGTGGCACCGAGCAGGAAGGCGAGCGCGATACTTGCGCCCATGTAGCGTTCTGTCACGTACGGCTTGAAGAAACTTGTCGAGGTGAGGACGTCGATGACGCACCCGCCGAAAAGTGCGAGCGCGAAGAACGATGCGGTCGTGATGATGACGCCCCACCTGTCGCAGAGTTTTGCAAATGCGAACAGGAAGAAAATCGCGAACACGATGAAACTCGCCCAACTGGGGAAGAGTAACCAGCTGGTGAGCAGCCTTCCGTATTCGCCGTCCTTCGGGATGAATGCCATGGCGTATCGCGGGAACTGGTCCCTGTAGCTCTTGAGGAACTTGTACAGTTCTTTTTCGAACTGCGCTTCCTTGGGGTATGTCCCGTGCTCTGCGATGTATTCTTCTTTGCCTCCGCCGATTTCCCACCATTCACGGAATTCCTTCCGCTTGGACTTGAGGCGTTCTTCGACGTCGAAGGATTTTCCTGCCGAGAGCACGCGTTCGCGGTACTGCTCGAATTCGACAGCCCTGGCGGAGTCGTTCACGGGAAGGCCTATTGTCTTGAACCGCGGCACGCCTTCTTCTTGCCACCACTTCTCGAACGAGAGGGCGATGTTCTTTTCGAGTTCCCTTTGCTGGAATACGGGTGCGAGCGCAGTGACGGCATTGAAAATGCCGATGGCAAGGATTGCTGCGAAGGCTACATAGTGGTGAATCCTGAGGCGCCTCGTGAATTTCCTTATCCCGTGCATCGTTGCCTCCGTCGTTTAGCGTTTGCCGTATTCGCCCAGCTGGTTCCACAGGAAGTCCGTATTCACGTCGCGGTATCCCTGGGCGTTGACGCGTTCGCGCAGCTTGTGTGCGATGTCGAAAAGGTTCGGACAGTTTTGCATGCGTTCGAAACTGTCGAAGATCGTGAGCCTGTCTATCCATTGCGCAAGTTCGGGGAACCTGCTGTCGTTGAAGCGGTTCTCGCGTCCTGTCTTCAGGTATTCCAGGTAGCGGTCGGTAATCTTGTGGCCGTCCTCGATGAAAATGTCCATCGCCTTCGGGAACAGCTTGTAGCCGGTCAGGAACTCGTGCACGATGATTCCGAAACTGAAATAGTCCACCGACGAAGAAAGGTTCTCGCCCATGATGGCCTGCTCGGGTGCGCTGTAGCACGGGGTGAGCTGTCCGCCGTATTCGTTCACCGTCTCGCGCAGTTTCGCTTGTGCGTAGCCGAAGTCGCAGATGAGAATCTTGTGGTTGTTCCTGTGAGAGGGGTTCTGGCACAGGAGCAGGTTCTTCGGTTTCAGGTCTTTGTGGATGACCTGGTAGTAGTGCAGCTGGCTGATCGTGTTGGCGAGGTACGCGATTTGCGCAATTCGCCGGAGCATCTCGTCATCGGTCAGGTTCGTCTTGAAAACGCGGTCGAGCGCGCAGCCCTTGATGAATTCCATCTTCAGGTACGGGTGCCTTCCCGCGATGCCGCCACCGAGGCTCTGCACGACGCCCTCGATATTGGTGGCGCGTATCAGGTTGTTGATGCGGATTTCGTCTTGGAAGGCGCTCAGCAGCATATTGAGCCTGTGCAGCCGGTTCTTGCCCGGAGCTGCCCAGTACTTGCAGATCTTGACTACGATTTCGCGTTCCCCGTAGTGCTGGTTGTCACCCGGGTGTTGTATCCAGATGTTCGCCCTGTAGAGGTTGTTCGTCCCTTCGAGGGTGAGCGGTTCCAGCAGCTCGATTTTTTCCATTGCCCCGCTGTGCAAAAATTCGGGGTTCTGGTCGAACCAGCGCTGGTATTCTTCTTTCGTGTACAGCGGACGCAGCGCGAGGTCGCGCGAAATGCGGTCCAGGGATTCTGCAAGTAGGTTTCTAAGCATCATTCATACTTTGTTTGTTGAACGGCTCAAAAATAAAAATATGCAGCTATTTGCGGTACCATTCGAGGGCGGTTGATTCACTATCCTGCTTTTCCAGGACATCGGTAATAAAATCGAAAGCTTCATCTACGGTGTCGCAGAACTTGAACAGCTTCAGGTCTTCCTTGTTGATCATTCCGGTCTCGGCGAAGAACTCCCAGTTGAGCGCCTTCTTCCAGAACTTGGAATCGAAAACAACGACGGGCAGTTTCTGGGCGTACTTGTCGGTCTGGATGAGCGTGAGCATCTCGAACATTTCGTCGAGAGTGCCGAAGCCGCCGGGGAACACCACGAGCGCGCGAGCCTTCTTCAGGAACCAGTACTTGCGGATGAAGAAGTAGCGGAACTGCAGGTTGAGCGCGTCGTCCAGGTAGGGATTCGGGTGCTGTTCGAACGGGAGCTTGATGTTGAGGCCGATGGAGGGCGTGCCCACGTCGGTCGCACCGCGGTTGCCCGCTTCCATGATGCCCGGTCCGCCGCCGGTCATGATGGCATAGCCTTCGTGGCGCTTGTTGGCCCACTTGCCGAGTTTCTGCCCGAGTTCACGTGCCGCGTTGTACGATTCGGCGACCTTCTCGAGTCTTGCGAGACGGGCGAGTTCTTTTTTGTCCTTGCAGCCCTTGCGGCGCTTCTTGATTTCGTCGGGAGGCAGGGTGCGGGCCGAACCGAAGAAAACGATGGTGTTGTCTATATCTTCCTGGTCGAACACTTGCTGTGGCGCAAAAAATTCAGAAAGGATGCGGAGCGGACGGCCAGCGTCGCTTTCCATGAATTCTTCGTTCAGGTATGCCATTTTGCCGGGGGCCGGATGAAGTTGCTTTTTCTTAGTCATGAGATCAATTCCTTGTGAGATAAATTCCTTGTGTTTCCTATAATATATGTTGCAAAATGCGAAATTGAGAAAAATTTTTCAAAAAACGCTTTTTTTGACCGAAAAAACTTTATATTTATCTTATGCTAGTAAAAATTTGGACAGACAGCTTTATCATTACAGGCGAAATCGACACGCTCCGTGACGAACGCCTTACCGACTATATCCGCGAAAACAAGGACTTTATCGCCGTGACGCAGGTGAAAGTGAGCGACAGGAACGACAAGGACCTGTTCCGTACGCACTTCCTCAACGTGAGTACGCGCCACATCGAGATTATATTGCCTGCAGAGTAGAATCCAATCGACATTGTACGAAAAAAGCCGTTCCCGAAGGAGCGGCTTGAATTTTTTTGTTTTGGCCTGGATTACAGGAAGAACCAGTGCAGCTGAACCTGAGTCTTGAGACCCACGTCGATTCTGGAGTCAATCAGGTTATGGTCGCCATTGACGGGTTCACTGATGTAGTCGAAACCGAGGCCGAGTCTGCCGGTCAGGTAGAAGTGCGAGACCAGGTTCGCGCGGATGCCGGCGAAAGCGTTCAGGGTTACCTGGTTGCTGTCTTCGCCCCAGTGGCTGAAGAGGAATTCACCGCCGACGGAAATCGGCAGGAGAATTTGCGCAATGAAGTAGTCAAAGCCAACACCGATTTGAATCTGGGTGTAGTCATCGTTGCGGTCAACTTCGCCTGCGGGGTTCTTGGTTTCGCGGGTGGTCTCACCGTGATGGTACAGGCCGAAGATGGCGGAAAGTTCCATATCGGGGAAGAGCTTGAACGTCACGAAGAATTTCTGGACACCGTTGTCGTCAATGGCGTCCAGGAGGCTGACACCGAAACCGAGCATTTCGCCACCGTCTTTTACAGCACTTGTTGAGGTGCTTGCTGAGGGAGCGACAACCTGGGAAGAGGGGGCGCTAGAAGCTGCCGGAGTGTCGTCGTCTTCGTATTCGTCGTCGTCATCCTGGGCGTAGCTGTAGCTGCAGAGGGCCAGCGAGGCTAGCAATGTCAAAAAGAATTTTTTCATTTTGTTAACTCCTTGATAATCAGATGATGAAAAAATAACCTATCTCTCGCTATCCGTCTATCGATTTTTCGTAAAAAAAAACTATCGTCTTTTTGCCTAATCTTGCCATTCCATGCTGATTTTGGCGATTAGGAAGCGCCTTGAGGCTTCGTCGAGTTTCGCGGGGTCGATTTCCATGCCCAGGAGGCCGGCGTATATCACGAACGGGCTCGCGGTGCAGCCTTGTTCGTTGCATTTCACCTTCACGAAAAGGGTGCCGCCTGCGATTTCTATGCCGAGCACTTGTTCGTTCAGGTTGATCTCCTGCCCGCGGTGGTTCTTCACTATGGGGAGCGTCTTGGCGTTGAATCGTTCCATCAGGTCTTCCGGGATGCTTTCGGGCGTGTGGCGGTACACCATCGCCTTCGGGAAGTGCTTGCTGAGCTTTTGCTTGAGAGGCTCGATGTTCACGATTTCCATGCCCCGCGGGAACGGCGTGCTCAGCTGCGCCATGAGCGTCGGGAGATTCTCGGGCGAGATGTCGAGCTTCTGCAGCAATTCCACGCTGATGACTTCGCAGTAGGTTTCGAGCCCGAGGGGGAGCGCGCCCATGTTCGAGATGCGCGGCTTGGGGCTGAAGCCTTCGCTGAACTTGACGGGAATTCCCGCGCACAGGAACGTACGCTCGAAGAAACTGAGCATGTTCTGGTGGGGCAAGAAGCGGCTGAGTCCCGTTTTCTTGAAGGTAATCTTGTAGCTGAAACTTTCCGTCTTCTTGGGGCGGCGTTCCTCGACGAGCTTCTTGATTTCTTCGGGTGTGCGGCTCGGGGCCTTGTGGCGCACGGGGGCGTCGGCGAGCTTGATTTCGTCGCCGAATCCGGGGATGCCGCACTTTTGGCAGTCGCCCCACTTGCAGTTGGGGACGGGCGCTGAATTCGGGTCGAACGCCTTTTCCCACTCGCGGCGCAGGTACTGCTTTGTGGTGCCCGCATGGATGAAATCCCACGGGAACACTTCGTCCTTTTCGCGTTCGCGGTACACCCAGCTGGTGTCGTAGCCGCATTTTTTCCATACCGCGAGCCACTTGTTGAAGTCAAAGCGGTAGGCGTCGCTTTCGAAGAGGATGCCCTGCTTGTACGCTTCGTAGATGACGGGGCCGAGGCTCCTGTCGCCGCGGCTGTAGACGGCTTCGAGGAAGCTCGTTTCCCAGCTGGCCCAGTTGATTTTTACGTTCGGGTGCTTGAAGAACTTCTCGCGCACGTAGCGGATGTGCTTGAGCGCGGTTTCCTTGTCCATGAACGGCGCCCACTGGAGGGCCGTAAACGACTTCGGAATCAAAATGCCGATGCTGACCGCAATCTGGATTCCGCGGTTGTACTTGCGCCCGATCTTCACGAGGTTGAATATGAGGTCGCAGAACGCCTGCATGTCGGCCTCGTTCTCGGTCGGGAATCCAATCATTGTGTACAACTTAATTTTGTTGAACCCGCTGCTGAAAGCGTGCTCGGCGGCGTCGTACATGTCTTGGTCGCTGATGGTCTTGTTGATCATCTTGCGAATGCGCTCGGAACCCGTCTCGGGGGCGAACGTGGCGCTGCGGCCGCCCTTGAGGGCGGCAATTTTGCCGGCGAGCGTCTGCCCGAAACTGTTCACGCGGATGCTGGGCAAGCTCACGTCGACGGTATCGAAGAACGGGTCATCGATGATGGAGTCGGTGAGGGCTTCCACCGGCTTGTAGTCGGCGGTAGAAAGCGAGAGGAGCCCGAGTTCGCGTTCGCCGGTGGCGCGGATGCCCGCCTTCGCGATGTCCAGCACGTCGTCCGGGTTGAGTTCGCGGCACGGACGGTACCAGATGCCGGCCTGGCAGAAGCGGCAACCTTGTGCGCAGCCGCGCATGACTTCCACGCTGAAGCGGTTGTGCACGAGCTGCATGTTCGCGATGAGGTTCTTGACCGGATAGTCCTTCGGGTCCATCACCGGGATGAACAGGCGGCGGACCCCGTTCGTGGTGGCGTAGGCGCCGGCGGCAGGTTTCGCCGGCACAATCGCGCCGAATTTGTTTGTCACGACCGGGCGGAGGCTCGGTACGTACACGCCATCAATTTTGGAGAGGTTCTCGAGTATTTCGGCGCGCTTGAGGCCCGCCTTGCGGCCTTCGCCTACGCACCGCAGGAATTCAATCATCACCTTCTCGCCGTCGCCAATCATGAAGGCGTCGAAGAAGTCTACGACAGGTTCGGGGTTTGCCATCGACGGCCCGCCCGCGACGACTATCGGGTCGTTTTCCTGACGGTCCTTTTGCCACACGGGAATGCGGGCCAGTTCAAGCACGTAGGGCACGTTGGTAAAGTTGAGCTCCGTCTGGAGCGTCATGCCCACCACCTCGAATTCGCGTACCGGCGTGTAGGTCGCGTAGCTGTACAGCGGGATGTCGTACTTCGCCATTTCGCGGGCCATGTCGTCCCACGGCGCGAAGGAGACTTCGCACAAAAGGTCGCTTTCCCTGTTTATCACGTGGTACAGGATGCGGATGCCGTTGTTGCTCATGCCGATTTCGTAGGTGTCCGGGAATACGAACGCCATGCGGGCGAGCATCTGGCTGTGGTCCTTAACCACGGAGTTCGCTTCACCGCCCATGTAGCGGGCTGGGGATTCTACGGCGGGCAACGCCAAGGCGATTTTTTCGAGAATGGTCATAAAATCAAATTTAGGAAAACAAACCCCGGCCGTTACGCCGTGCGGTCTTGTCCACGTTCAGGGATTGGTCCTGGGGCCGTAAACCTTCCGTTTTTTGCGGTTTTGGGGGCTTTTTTTCAACTATTTTTGGCTCCTTTGGGTACAAATTGCG
Organism: Fibrobacter sp.; assembly: GCF_017551775.1. Lineage (NCBI taxonomy): Bacteria > Pseudomonadati > Fibrobacterota > Fibrobacteria > Fibrobacterales > Fibrobacteraceae > Fibrobacter > Fibrobacter sp. The sequence continues at coordinate 33,206 of NZ_JAFZKX010000025.1, forward strand.
TTTCTTTTGATAAATTTAAGGTATGAGTTTTTTTTCTTATATCTTTTGCGTAATCTTCTTTGTCGCAGGGGTCGTTGGCGCCTATTTGATCCCGGATAATACGCTTGCCTTGCACCTGAAGTTCGTTCTCGTAGGTGCTTGGGGTTCCGTAATGGGGCTCATTTTTTATTCCCTTAGTTGCCGCAAGCTGCGCGAAGCCGAAGAAAACTACACCGAATTGCTCAATACGCAGAGCAGGTCCCCGAAGACGGAATACGTGCCCGTCGTGCCTTCCATTGGCGACGAGATGCAGCCTTTCGAGCGTCCCACCAAAAAGAGCCCCTTCGACAGCATTCTCCCTCCGGGCGCGGTTCCCGCTGCCGAGGCCCTGAAACAGGTCAAGAAAGTTCCTCAGGTGTTCCCCCTCGATGCGTGGAATACCTTCTGCAAGCAGATTCTCAAGAACAGGCCCTTCCCCGAGGTGGTGGAGGCCCTGGAAAAGTCCCTTCCGCAACTCTTCCCGAAGGCGGCCGGCATCCTCTACATGTATGGCGGCGTCCAGACCGAGCTCCACAAGATCCTTTCCTTCGGCGACTATGTTATCAGTGACGACACGATTATGCCGGCGGAATGCGCGAGCTTCAATATGGGCGATATCGTCGTGACGAACTATGCCACGGGCGAATTCACCGGTGGCTGCACGCATTTGCATCATCACCCGCAGGGAATCTCGTTCTGCGCCCCGATCGAGGGTCTGGAAGAGCATTTCGGCATCCTCTGCATTCAGATTGACAAGCTTCCCGAAGGCGAGACTCTCGAATTCTGGAAGGCCAAGGTGAGCATCGTTTCCGCGACGTTCGGGCTCTACGTGGCGAACCAGAACCTGAATCTCCGGTTCCAGCAGCACAGCATCCGCGACCCGCTTACAGGCCTGTTCAACAGGCGTTACATGGAAGAATCGCTGCGTCGCGAGGTTTCCGCGGCCCGCCGCCACGGCACGCCTATCGGCATTATCATGATGTACCCCGATGCGATCGACGCCATCAACAAGGAAAAGGGCCGCCATGCGGTCGAACAGCTCCTGTGGGAACTGGGGCAGCGCCTTCCCGGGTTCATCCGTACCGAGGATATCCCCTGCCGCTTTGACGGCAATGTGCTCTGCGTGATTCTCCCCGGTGCCGACAGCAAGATAACCCTTGAACGCGCCGAACGCATCCGCAGGGAGATTTCCCAGCTCCAGATAGCCTATGGCGACGGTATCCTCTCGACGAGGCTCAGTCTCGGCGTTTCGGTGATGCCCGACCACGCCCAGGACGAGGGTGGCCTCATCTACAGCGCCCAGATGGCCCTGCAGCTCTCCATCGACAACGGTGGCAACCGTGCCGTTTCCGTCGATGCGCTCCGATAGCCGCTTTTTTGGCGAAATTTTGGCGATAACAAAAAACATCCTGGCTAGAGGCCAGGATGTTTTTTTTGGGGTTAGGAGGAGAACAAAGAGTTCTTGAATACAAAGATACCTATAAAAACGGGCCCAAGCACACTTTTTTTGGTCGAAAGGGAATAAAGTGTAGAGAAGTTCTCATCACCCCCAAATAATCGTAACCAATGTTCCCGTTTTTTGAAAATGGGCCGTTTATGCGGTTTTGGCCGGCCTCGGTCCCCGTGTTTTTCTACATTTACCTTTGTATGAAGAAGTTTATCGCTCCCATCGTCTTGTTTGTCTTGGCGGCAGGGCTTGGTGCCTATCTGTTGCTCGATTTTTCTGCGGCGGGGTCTTTTGACGCGGACGCCTACCTTGAGGCCCGGAGCCGTATCGATTCCCTGCAGATGGCCCTGTACGAGGCGCAGGGGAATCCCGACTTGCAGTTGTCTATCCGTGGCGAACTGGAGCAGTCCTGGGAAACGCTTAACGAAATGCGCACTATTCCCGCGCCCGCACCCTCGAACAATCCCTTCGGCTTGTCGAACGAGACTATGCTCTGGATTGCCTGCGGTGTATTTGCCGTCATACTTTGCATTATCCTGCTTGCATTCCTTGCGCACAGGAAGAAGGTCCTGACCATGAAGATGGAGGCCATCAAGGCGGAGGAACAGCGGTTCAAGGAACCCAAGGGCGGACTTGACGACGCGACTGTCGTTACGCGCCCGCGTCCGCAGAAGCGCTCTATTATCGACGAAGTCGAAAATGCGGCCAGGGAGCAGGAATTGCCCAAGATGGCTTTCGAAAACGAACTTGGCGTTCCCGAGAACAAGATCATGACGACCGATCTCGATGCACCGCACCCGCAGCTTAGGCCTACGGCGAAGGAACGCATTACATCGGCCATGCAGTCGCTTTCCGACGTATTGCACTCCCCGCGCGGAGTTACCCGCGAGCGTACCATGAAGTTGCGTGCACAGAGCCACAATTCCACGGGCAATCCGAACCTGCAGGCTAAATCGCCTCTGCAGACGAGCCGTTTCGACCGCGAAATGACTGTGAAGACGAAGATTATGCAGATGTCTCGCCGCGGGTTCCCTGCGTCGGCAATCGCCTCGCAGCTGAAGATTCCGCAGGATCAGGTTGAAGCGGTCATCAAGGCCTCGATCGATTCAGGAGCTTGATGCGTTACCGTTTCCGCTGCGAGTACTTGGGAAGCGCGTTCTACGGCTGGCAAGAGCAGAACGAGGGCGGAAAGACCAAGTTCGTGACCGTCCAGTCCACCCTGGAGGGGGCGTTTACGACGGCGCTGCGTGCTCCTATCCGTATCGTGGGTTCGGGCCGTACCGATACCGGCGTGCATGCCCGCGGGCAGTGCGCCCATTTTGATTTTGACGGGGAAATCGACGCGTTCAAGACGGAGCGTTCGATAAACGGCCTTACCAAGCGCCTTATCCGCATCCGCGACCTGGAGCCCTGTGCTCCCGATTTCCATGCCCGTTACGATGCCGTCTCCCGCTACTACCAGTATACCATATTCACGCGCCCGGTGGCGCTGATGCGCGATTTCGGCTGGGAATGCGGTTCGCTCAACCTGGATATAGATGCCATGGCCCGCGAGGCGCAGTCTTTCTTGGGCGAACATGACTTTATCGACTTCTGCATTCCGCGCAACGACGGCAAGTCCACGCTCTGCACGCTGACCGAGTTCAGGCTCGAGCGCGTGAACGACTGGACTTGCATGTTCCATATCCGCGGGAACCGATTCCTGCACCGCCAGGTGCGCGCGATGGTCGGCACGCTCTTCGACGTGGGGCGTGGCCGTTTCCCGAACGGTACGGTGGATGCCATCTTCTCGAAGCAGTTCGAGGGCGAAAGGACCTGGGCTCCTCCGCAGGGGCTCGTGCTGCAAGACGTTGAATACGCGGATTACTAAAGGATTTGGCTTGCGCTATATACGAAAAAACCGACCGGTAAGGTCGGTTTGGCTTTATCTTGTATGTAAAATCGCTTAGGGTGTTGCACGGCGGATGATGTCGAGCATTTCCTTTACGGCGTTCTCGAGGCCCACGAGGGCGGCCCTTGCGACGATGCTGTGGCCGATATTGAGTTCCTCGATGCCTTCGATGGCGGCGATGGGTTCTACGTTGCGGTAGTTGAGCCCGTGACCGGCGATGATGCGCAGGCCGTACTTCTTGGCGAGCACGGTCATGTCCTGGATAGAAGAGATTTCGCGGTTCACTTCCTGGATGCTGCCGAGGTCGCATGCGGTGGCGTAGCGCGCGGTGTTGAACTCGACGAAGTCGGCTCCGACCTTCTTTGCCGCCTTGACCTGTTCGGTCTCGGGGTCGATGAATACGCACGTGGCGATGTCGTTGTTCTTGAGCGTCATGACGATTTTCGAAATCTCGTCAATCTTTGCGGCGACGTTCATGCCCGCTTCGGTCGTGATTTCCTGGCTGTTCTCGGGAACGAGCGTCACCATGTCGGGCTGCACGTTGATGGCGAACTGCACCATCTCGGGATTCGTCGATATCTGCAGGTCGAGCTTCGTGGCCACGGTGCCGCGGAGGAGCTTCAGGTCGCGGTCCTGGATATGGCGCTTGTCTTCGCGCAGGTGGGCTACGATGCCGTGGCAGCCGGCGAGTTCCGCGATAATGGCTGCTGCGACCGGATCCGGTTCACGGATTTTGCGTGCTTCGCGTATGGTGGCTATATGGTCTATGTTGACACCTAATTTTACGGTCATGGAAGCTCCTTGTTGGTGTTCATAAAGGTAGATAAATTTATTATCGTGGTGCCCTGGGCCGCCGTTTTTTCCTTCATTGTCTTGACCTTGGCGATACTTTCCTGCGAAAGCGGGAGTATCATGGCTCCCATTCCGTTTCTGGCCGCTCCACGCAGCTTCTGGTGGATGTAGTCGTCAAGAGAACTGTTGTCGGGATTGTACGGGGCGAGAATCTTGCAGCTGATGTTGAACTTGGGGCAGATTTCCATGACCTTTGACTTGTTGTTGAGCGAAAGGTCCGCAAACCAGAGTTTGTTCTTCTTTGCCGCGTTGAGGACGGCTTCCAGCAGGGGCCTGTGGTCGACGGCATGTTCCGCGAATCTCGTGGCGATGCCGGTGGCCGAAGGAATCAGCGCCTTCGCGTCGGATATGATTCCCGAAATCTGTTCTTCGGTATGGTAGCTCCTGATGGGGCGCGTCTTGGTGAATCTCTTGTCGAGGCTTTCCGATTCCATCACGAGCCACAGCACGACTTCCTTGTCCTTTACCCTGTCCAGGTCTGGGTAAAAGCTTTCGGGCCTTCCGAAGGGCGTGACCAGCAGGTCGTAGGGGAAGTCGAGGGTGTTCAGCGCGACGATAATTTCGGGAGTGAGCGTCTTTACCTGGAACGCGATGGAAAGGTACGACGCGTTGTCGCGGAAAACGTTCGAGGATACTTGCAGGTTCAATAAAAGCGTGTCGCCGTTCGGCGCGATGGCGTCCATGTTTGCCGACTGGAAGGCGTTGTTGTCGTTGAAGAGCTCTTCCATGAATAAAACCTTGCCGCCGTTCTTTTCCAGTATTTTTTGCGCTTGCATCAGGTAGTGGATGATGGTGCGGCCTCTTCCGAGCGTCCATACGTCGCGCTTCTTCCTCTTGGAATATTGCGCCTGTATGACTTCGAGTTCCGCTTTCATCTGGTCAATAAAGGGAAGCGTGTCCTGCACTGCGGTTGAATCGGAGAGGGCTTCTTCTTGCGTGTCTTTCTGGGCCAGCAGGTTGTCAAGGTCCATTTTCGGGAGCAGGTAAGCCGCCGAGGCGATTACCGCGAGCACAATAAATATGGCAAGGATGTGCTTGGTTTTATTCATCGGTTTCAAATATAATTATATTGCGTTTCATGCCGATTCTTTTCGCCATCGTAGGAGCTACGGGAACAGGGAAGTCGAGCGTGGCCGTCGAACTTGCCGCGCGTTATGGGGCCGAAATCATCGGCGTCGATTCCCGCCAGATATACAAGGGCTTCGCGATTGGTACGGCACAGCCGCCCCGCTCCGATATGGAAAAGGTGAAACACCACATGGTGGATTTCCTCAAACCGGAGAAGGTTTTTTCTGCGGGTGATTTCTGCATGCTTACGAAGCAACTGCTCGAAGCGCATCCCGAACGCAAGTTCATCGCGGTCGGTGGTACGGGACTGTATATGCAGTCGCTTATGCTCGGGCTTCCGCAGATTCCGAAAGTCGCTCCGGAAGTTCGTGCCGAAATAGAAGAGTTCGGCCGCAGCGCGGGTATTGATAGTTTGTTCAAAATGGCGTGCGAGATTGATCCCGAAGCGATGGCAAATGTCGATGTGCACAACGTGCAGCGCATCGTTCGCATTCTCGAAGTGCATCGGGCTACGGGCCGCAAGCTTTCGGAATGGCAGAAGGAACGCGTCGGCGGCATAGGCGCTCTGCCTGTGTTCTGGCTTGATCGCCCGCGCGAGGCGCTCTATGCGCGTATCGATGCGCGCGTGGACCAGATGATGCGTGATGGCTGGATGGACGAGGTGCAGCGCCTTGCACAAACGGTTCCTCTCGATGCGCCCGCATGGCAGAGCCTCGGGTACCGCGAACTGTTGCAGGCCAATTCTTCTGCCGAGATTGCGCGCGTTGTCGAAGACGTGAAGCGCAAGACCCGCAATTACGCCAAGCGGCAGCTCACGTGGTTCCGCTGGCAGGTGGAATCTACCCGCATCGATATGGATTCTTGCAATCCCGTAGACGTTATAGCCGATAGCTTGGTATAATAGCGCTTTTGCTCTCCTATATAGAGCCTTGGAGCTTCGATTTTCGTTTTTACTTTGTCTGAAATCGAACGAAGTGGCCGCGAAAACGGTCTTTGCGCAACCAATTTTGTGTCTCCAGAACCATTTTTTGCGAAAATTTCTTCGAGGAATGTCGGAAAAGTCGTTCGGATGATGTTTTTGGAGAAAAATTTTCGTGCTGTTCCCCCGTAAAGGAGGGGCCGACAAAATTTTTTTCATCTTCATTTGTTAATAGAGTGTTAACAAAGTGTAGCGGATGCTGGTTAAGACCCGTTTTTTCAAAAAAAATGAAAAAAAAGTTGAATTTTTTTGCCAAAAACCCTTGACATTCTCCCTGAAAATTCTATCATTGGCGTCACCCTCGAACGGGACGCCTGAAACGGCCGAACGAGAGAGGACGGAGGCCCTGAGAGGCCGCCGGGCAGCTTGAAGGAATCGGAGATGTGCTTAGTGACGGACCAAGAAGTTAATTCTTGAAGTCAATACGAACGTGATTAACAGGACCAAGACTTTAAAAAATCAATGAAGAGTTTGATCCTGGCTCAGAACGAACGCTGGTGGCGTGTCTTATACATGCAAGTCGAGCGGTCCGCAAGGATAGCGGCGAACGGGTGAGTAACGCGTAAGCAATCTGCCCCGCATATTGGGATAGCCGTGCCAACGCGCGGATAATACCGAATAACGTGGCCCTGGACATCCGGGGTTGACGAAAGATTCATCGATGCGGGATGAGCTTGCGTCCGATTAGCTAGTTGGCGGGGCAACGGCCCACCAAGGCGACGATCGGTAGCCGGCCTGAGAGGGTGATCGGCCACATTGGGACTGAGATACGGCCCAGACTCCTACGGGAGGCAGCAGCTAAGAATATTCCGCAATGGACGAAAGTCTGACGGAGCGACGCCGCGTGGATG
>NZ_JAFZKX010000026.1 GCF_017551775.1 Fibrobacter sp.
CCCCGGCATATTCGGTGGCGGCATTGCCGTCTATGTTTCATTTCTCCTGATGCTGTGTGACGGAAGCGCCCTCAACCACACTGCCGTAGCATGCTTTATCGCGTTCAGCATCATCCTTTTCGTAAGCTACATCAAAACCATTCGCGCCATCACCGCGAACACCAGAGCGCTGAATTCCTTGTCGACCAGCGACACGCCCAGCACTCCGCCTGACGAAGAACCGCATCATGAAGAACTGAGCGAAGAAGCCGTCACCCGAGACGAAAATTCCTAGTTCGCTCCGGCAACAGATTTATTTCTATATTGCGGGCTAAAGGAGATCCTATGATTTGCAAGAAGTGCGGCAGAGAATACGAAGACGACATGACCAAGTGCCTGTGGTGCGACGCACCGAACGATGGTCCAAATGAACAGGCCAAATCCATCCAAAAGACCGCTCCGTCCAGCAGCACGCATCAAAGCGCTTTCATCCAGGACGAACCGGAAAATGTCCGCCGCGGCAAGAGCGCCATTACATGGATTAAAATCAACATCGTTTCCGGAGTCCTGCTTGCGCTGGCCTCCGAGCGCATGATATCCATTTTCAAGCTTTTTGCCGAAATGGCCAAGAACAAGCAGCCTTCACCAATTCCCCCATCCTCCGCCTTGTTCATCCTCGCGTACATTTTCTTAGCCTTTATAGCCTGCATCCTTTTCACCGTCTACGTCATCAAATCCTGTCGGTGGCTATACTACAACATAAAATTCCAGCGCAAGTACACGACGACCAAATTCTCCCCCTGGTACGCCGTTATTTGCACGATGATTCCCTGGCTTTCCGGATTCCTGGACTACTTCATCTTCAAGGACCTCCTCGCCCGCCAACAAGAAGTACTCACCGCACATGGAGACCGGTCCGCAACGGTTCCGCCTAAAATGCTTACCGGAATTTTCGCTTTGACCGCCCTGAGCTTCGTTTCTTATTTTTATTACGACTCAATCGTCCTGCGACTGTTCGGCATCGGCGTACTCGTCATCCTTGCCTTAATCTATATCAAGGTCATGACGGCCATCGTCGAAAACGAAAAATTGCTGCACGCCATGCGCGAGCGCGAAATCGTGAACCGCAAAGTCGAAGAAATCCTCGCCCAGCGAGGAAATTCCTAGAACTTTTACTACTATTATACATACTATGAGTGAAAACTGCCTTTTCTGCAAAATCATCAAGGGTGAAATCCCCTCCAAGAAAATCTACGAAGACGACGACGTGTTCGCCTTCTACGACATCGCCCCGCAGGCCCCGGTGCACTTCCTGGTGGTGCCGAAGCGCCACATTTCCACCATCATGGACATGAAGCCCGAAGACTGCGAGCTCGTGGGCAAGATGCTCTACCGTGCGCAGCTCATTGCGAAGGACCTCGGCCTCGAAGAGAGCGGTGCCCGCTTCGTGTTCAACTGCAAGGCCGACGCCGGCCAGACCGTGTTCCACATCCACCTGCACGTGGTGGGCGGACAGGCGATGGGCTGGCCCCCGTTCCCAAGTAAATAGAGTTCCGAGTTCTAAGTTCCGAGTTACTAGTGTTATCGGCATCTAGAAGTTTCTTGACACTGAAGATTCTAGTAGCTATTAACTAGCCCGAAGGGCGAAGTAACTGCGGCAAAGCCGCCATCCTATGATAAAAACCCGCGCCATCGTCCTGCACCGATTCCCTTACAGCGATTCCAGCTGGATCGTGAAGGTGCTCGCCGAAGAGAGCGGCATCGTCTCGTTTATAGTCAAGGGCGGCAAGCGCAAGGACAGCCCCTTCAAGGGCGCCCTCGACCCGCTTTCGCTCAGCGAGATTGTCTACCGCGAAAACCCGAATACGGAACTGCAGTTCCTCAAGGAAGCGAGCGTCATCGAATGGCACCCGCACCTCCGGGAGAACTTGCTCGACTCTGCCAAGGCGCAGGTCATGACCGAAATCGTATTGCGGTACGCGCCCGCGGGTGTCCCGCTGGAAGGGGAATTCGCCCTGCTGGAAAACGCACTCCGGGAATTCGATACTGCGGGCAATTCTCCCGAACAAGGCTCCACAAGTTTATCGCCGGAACAAGATGCCGCAAATTATTCTCCTGGGCAAGATGCCGCGCCCTCCGTATCCGCAGGTGGCACTTCCGGTGTTTTCGCCCGCTGGCTTCTAGATACCTGCGAACTCTGGGGCTACCACCTCGACATTTCTACATGCAGCCGCTGCGGAAAAACGCTCACGGAACCCGCCGCCGATTTCCATCCGGAAACGGGAGGCTTCACATGCACCGCATGCATCGGCGTCGAGACCGCCCGCGCAAAGCCCGAGACGCGTGCCGGCTTCTGGGCGCTCCGCACCGGCAACGAACCCGCGACTCCGGAATATGTAGAGAACGCGCTCCTCGCCTACCTGCGGAACCATGTCGGGTTCATGCGCGAAATAAACTCGCTCAAGTTTCTAAATGAAACACGGAAATTGTTCCCGAGTGGCTAAAGTTGCCGCGGCTCTCGCCATTGACGCACTTCGCGCGACTTTTGCTGGGCTCGGAAATGGAACTGCGAGCAGTCCGCTTCACTCGCCCTACGCAAAAGATGCTAAATTGGCGCTCGTTCCGAGCGCTTTTAGCTAGGCTCGGCCATGTCAAAAAAAAGATTTTTTGCCGCGACTCTCGCCATTTGCTAAATTTTACATGCTATGAAAAACGCGGTTTATAGAAAGCGCGGTTCATAAATAGGAGTTTGTCATGCTTACAGCAGAAGACATCCGCGCCTTGAAGGGCACGGGCAGGAAAGTTTCGATGATCACGGCTTACGACTTCGCGTTCGCCCAGATGGCGGAAGCTGCCGGAGTCGACCAGATTCTCGTGGGCGACAGCCTCGCAAACACGATGCTCGGTTACAAGAGCACCCGAGAAATCGGCATGAACGAAATGCAAATCTTTGTGGCGGCCGTCTGCCGCGGCGCACCCAACACGCACGTAGTCGCCGACATGCCCTACCTGAGCGACAAGGATCCGCAAACGGCATACGATAACGCAAAGCGATTCATAGACTTAGGCGCAGCAAGCGTCAAGCTCGAAGGCACTCCCGAGGGCGTCATCGAATACCTCCGCAGCAAGGACATTCCCGTCTGTGCGCACCTGGGACTTTTGCCGCAGACCGCCGAGAACTTCAAGCAGAAAGGCAAAACCGAAGAAGAAGCCCGCGCCATCGAGGAAGCGGCCAAGTTTGTGGACAGCCTCGGCTGTTTCGAGACTGTACTCGAGCACATTCCCGAAGAACTCGGCAAGAAGATTACCAGCGAAGTGAATTGCGTCACCATCGGTATCGGCGGTGGCAAATTCACCGACGGACACGTGCTCGTGATGCACGACGCGCTCGGAATGCATCCGCGCAAGCTTCCTCCGTTCGCTACAAAATTTGTCGACATGTACTCTCTCGGCGTCGAAGGCATGCGCAAATACGTGGAGAGCGTGAGAAACGAATCGCCTTAACACGAATTCATCCGAAGAAAATTTACAAATCAAAATTTTTTTGCCGCACAGAAACTTTTCTGCGCGGTATTTTTTTATTTGCGACGTTCCACACGTTTTTTTTTGCAATTAATTCTTTGAGTATCATTGAGTTACAATCAAAAAATATCGTCCCGTGCAAAAAAGAGTCAAATCGCCCGGGAAGCCCGTAAATACTAGGCTCGCGCAATTTTACATACAAATTAAAATTCATGTTTTTCGAAGTACTTTTTTTGACTTGTCAATAACTTTTTGAAAAAAAATGAAAAAATTTTTAAAAAAGTGTTGATTATTTGTGAAAATAAAGTTATTTTAATGACATCAAAACATTAACCCTCAAAAAAAGGAAGAATAACAATGGCTACAATCAAGAAACCCGCTAAGAAACCCGCTGCGAAGAAGCCTGCTGCCGCCAAGAAGCCCGCTGCCGCCAAGAAGCCGGCCGCCGCTAAGAAGCCGGCCGCCGCCAAGAAGCCGGCCGCTGCCAAGAAGCCGGCCGCCGCTAAGAAGCCGGCTGCTGCCAAGAAGCCCTCCGCTGCTAAGAAGCCGGCTGCTGCCAAGAAGCCCGCTGCCGCTAAGAAGCCGAGCGTTGCCAAGAAGCCCGCTGCCGCTAAGAAGCCGGCTGCTGCCAAGAAGCCCACTGCCGCTAAGAAGCCGGCTGCTGCCAAGAAGCCCGCTGCCGCTAAGAAGCCGGCCGCTGCTAAGAAGCCCGCAGCCAAGAAGTAATTCTTCTCGCTCTCTTTTGGAAAGGACCCGCTCTGCGGGCCCTTTTCTTATTGCTATCTTTTACACATGATTTCTGAAAAAGACCTCGCAGAACTTGAAAACATTCCCTTCGACGAACGCATCAAGCGCGTCGAGAAACTGCTCGAAGCGAAGGAATCCCCGCGCGGATTCGAACTCGGATTGCTCCTCGCCCTCAAAATGGGTCAGGAAATCCGCGAGAAGAAACCTCTCGGAAGTGAATCGGGCGACTTGGTCGCCAGCTGGAACGGAAAGTATTCCGAATACCTCATTGAAGAAGCTATCGCCAGCGCGAAGGAATTCATGCTCCACCCAGGCGCTATCGCCGAGAAAATCAAAGCGGGCATGAAAAAATTTGATGAAAAAGACAAGTCCTCAGAGGCGGATGCCCTTGACCCTTCGGGTCTGCGGCATGACGTAGCCGGGCAAGACAATGCCGTGCAGAAAGATACCGAATCGGAGGACGAGAATGGCTAACAAGCTACTCGCCACCATCGACATCGGCAGCATGAGCTGCATCATGCTCATCGCCGCGTTCGAAGATGCGCCAGCGACACCCGCTCCGGCACCTGCTTCGGCTGAAAATGCAGAGACCGAGGCTGCGCCGGCAACCGAACCGCGCAAGATTCTGGTCCCGAAGCTCCAGAAAATCAAGATTTGCAAACTCGGCGAAGACATCTACGAACACGGTCGCATTACCGAGAAGAAAATTCAGGAACTTGTCGACGTGATGACATCGTTCCGCATGGACTTGCACGCACTCGGCGCCGACATCCAGGCAGTCGCCATGACCGAAGCCATGCGCAGGGCTGAAAACCAGGAAGAAGTCATCGACGCGGTCGAAAAAGCGCTCTGGTTCCGCCCGCGAATCATCAGCGGCGAAGAAGAAGGCAAACTCACCTACCGTTCCGTCAAAGAATGGCACGGCGAAGGCATCGTCACCATCGACATCGGCGGCGGTTCGACAGAACTCAGCAACGGCGAGACCACATTCTCGATTCCCGTTGGCGCGCTCAAGATGTTCAAGGCGATGGGCCCCATTCCCGGACCCGAATACAAGAAGTTCGTGAAGGAAACCTTCAAGGAAGTGAGCTTCAAGGGCATGACCAAGAAGCCCGTCTACCTTATCGGCGGTACGGGAACGGCGCTCGCCATGGTATTTTTGGACAAGCAGAAGTTCGACTACAAGGCCATCGAAGGGCTCGAGATGAGCATCGCTGACCTCGACGCCGTCACCACGCGCATTTCGAACCTCTCGAAGGAACTCCGCGCGATGCTCCCGGGTCTCGAAAACGGGCGCAGCGACGTCATCATCTGCGGACTTTTCTGGCTGAAGTCGCTCTTGGAAAAGTTGCGCGTCGAAAGATTCTTCATCAGCACCGCGGGCATCCGCTTCGGGCTGCTGTACCCGCCGGAACCCGAGCCGGAAGCAAAACCGAAGGCGAAAAGAACTCCGCCCTGGCTGAAAAAGAAAGCCGAAGAAGAAAATTCCGCCGAAGAAAGCGACGACCAGTAATGTCATCCTGGAGGCCCATCGAGGCCGATAGGATCCATGGACTCTATCGCTGCTACGCAGCTCCAGAGTGACAGACCGTCATACTTCCACGAGAGTCGCGACGAGGCAAGAATCCTTCGTGGATCCGCTGCCGACAAAATCAATATCCTGCCTGCGCTTCCAAGCAGTGCGGGCTTTTTCGTGAACGGACTTGACGGCATCAAGCACGTCGCGCGCGAACGAGTCGAGCGCGAACTCGCTGTAGTTGGAACTCACCATGAAGAACCCGCGCGGGTTCAGAATCTGCGCACATTCCGACACGAGCGGCATCAGGTGTTCGCGCACGTTGAAGTTGAAACCCTTGAAGCGCGCGAAACTCGGCGGGTCAAGAACAATCCCGTCGAACTTGAGGCCCTTCTTGCATGCCCAGCGCACATACTCGAGCGCGTTCCCGCGGAAAAATTCACCGGGGCGCAGGTCGAGACCGTTCAGCGCGTAGTTTTCGCGACCCTTGTCGAGAATCTTCCCGCTGATGTCGGCGTTCGTCGCAACTGCGGCGCCCCCGAGGCGCGCGTGTACCGAAAAACTGCAAGTGTAGCTGAAGAGGTTGAGGAAACGCGGACCGTTTATATCTGCGGAGGACTGCGCGGGCCGTTTATCGTTTGCATTAAACGGCTCGCCCGCTTGAACAGCGCCGGCATTAAACTGCCCGCCGGTCATCGCGCGGAAGCGGTCTTCCACCTCGAGGCGCACGTGACGCATATCGAGGAACAGCCCCGGATTGACGGTATCGAGCAAGTCCACATGGAAGCGCGCGTTGCCTTCGCGCACAGTACCTACGGCATCTTCGCGGGTCCCGAGCGCAATTTCCATCGGAGCGTTCTCCAAGGATTTTCCCGCGCGGGAGAGGCGTTCCTTCACCACGATGCACGCCGGATTGAACTGCGAAGCCACAGCATCTACAAGTTCACGGCGACGCGAGAGCATCTCCGGCCCGAAGAACTGCACCTGAAAGCGGTCGCCGAACCTGTCGAGCGTCATGCCCGGAAATCCGTCGGCGGCTCCGTTCACAATGCGGTAAGCGTCTGTCACATCGAACAGAGGTGCGCGTTTTTCATTTGCAGTCTTGAGTAAATTCTTCATCGTCTATAACGCAATTGCCACCGATGGTCCGGACACTTCGCCTAATCGCCGGAGTTTATCCAGCGCTTGTTCCGGAACTCGGAACGGCACTCTGGTCAAGCTTTATCCAGAGACTTGATCTGGTCCACGAATTCGCCTACTTCCTTGAACTCGCGGTAAATAGAAGCGAACCGCACGTAGGCGACAGGATCAAGTTTCTTGAGTTCCTGCATCACGAGATTACCTATTTTGTCGTAACCCACTTCGAACGAATCGTTGACCGGAAGCGCGTTTTCGACTCGAGTCGCGAGCTGTTCAATATCCTCGGACGAAAGCGGACGCTTCTTGCACGAGTTCATGATACCGCGAATAAGTTTTTCCCGTTGGAAGGGTTCCTTTTCCCCATTGCGCTTGACGACCGTCAACGGCTGGATTTCAATATACTCGCGTGTAGTAAAACGACGACCGCACGCCTGGCACTCGCGGCGCCTGCGAATTGCGGTACCGCTCACGCGGCTATCGACGACCTTGTCGTTGTCCGTCTTGCAAAAAGGGCAAATCATGGCTAGAATATAGGTTTTTTCTAGGCAAAAGGCAAATTTTTTCTTCTTTCTCTTTCAATCTTGTCCGTGATACAGCGGGCAGAAAGTAAAAAAATCCCCCGTTGACAAAACGGAGGATTTCATCAAAGCGTTTGAGCCGTTTGCTTAAGCGTTAGCCTTCTTGAAGGCAGCGACGTTCTGGGCAAATTCGGCAAGGTATTCCTTGGCCTTCGCGGCGACTGCCTCGGGCACGTAACCGAATTCCTTCTCGAGCACGCCGGCCGGAGCGGAAGCGCCGAAGCGTTCCAGACCGCAAGCCTTGCCGAAGCCACCGACCACGCGGTCGAAGAGCACCGGGAGACCGCTCGAAAGAGCGAACACCGGAGTCCACGGAACAATGATGCTGTCGCGGTAGGCCTTGTCCTGCTTGAGGAAGAGGGCCGGGCTGATCATGGAGACCACGCGCACAGCCTTGCCTTCGGCACGGAGAAGTTCGGCGGCCTGGTGTTCCAGCAGCACGTCGGAACCGTTCGCCACGAGGGTGAGGTCCGGGTTCTTACCAGCGGCGGTATTGTCGCTCACGATGTAGGCGCCCTTGCGGCAAGCCTTCGCCGCTTCGTAGCGGTTGTCGCCGGGGAGCGTGTTCACCACCTGGCGCGTGAGGATGAGGGCCGTCGGGCTGTCGTTGTTTTCGAAAGCCATTTCCCAGGCGGCGAGAGTTTCGAATGCATCTGCCGGACGGAGCACGAGCATTTCGGCCTTGCCGTTTTCCTTCGTGAGGCCTTCGAGCAAACGAATCTGAGTTTCGTGTTCGATGGGCTGGTGCGTCGGGCCGTCTTCGCCCACGCGGAAGCTGTCGTGCGTGAACACGTACTTGACCGGGAGGCCCATGAGGGCGGCCATGCGGATAGCGGGCTTCATGAAGTCGCTGAACACGAAGAACGTGGCGCAGATCGGGAAGAGTCCCTTCTGCAGGGCGATGCCGTTCATGATGGCGCCCATCGTCAGTTCTGCGACGCCCACCTGGACAAACGCGCCCTTGAAGTCGTTCGGACGGAAGATGCCCGTCTTGTTGAGGAACGCCTGCGTGTTGTCGGAGTTGGAGAGGTCGGCGGAACTGCAAATGATGTTGTGGAAGTTTTCGGCGAGGTAACCGAGAACCGTACCGCTCGTAACGCGGGTAGCCACACCTTCCTTAATCGGGAGGGTGGAAAGGTTGAGCACCGGAGCCTTGCCGGAGAGCCATTCATTGAGGGTCGCGGACTTTTCGGCGTTTTCCTTGTCCCAAGCGGCCTTGGCCTTCTTCCATTCGGCGACTTCCTTGCGGAGTTCTTCGGCGCGGGCTTCGAAAGCGGCCTTCACGTCGTCGAACACCTGGAACGGATCGTCCGGGTTACCGCCGAGGTTCTTGACCGTCGCGGCAGTGGAAGCGCCGGCAGCGTTGAGCGGCTGGCCGTGCGTAGAAACTTCGCCTTCGTAGCTCTTGCCGTCTTCGGCAACAGCGCCCTTGGCCATCGTGGTGTGGCCGAACACGAGCGTCGGCTTTTCCTTTTCGGCCCAAGCGGCCTTGAACGCCTTGCGGAGGTCGGCGATATTGGAGCCATCGCATTCGATAACGCGGAAGCCCCAGGATTCGTACTGCTTCACGAAGTCGTGGCTCATCACGTCTTCGGTCTTGCAGCTCAGCTGCACCTGGTTCGCGTCGTAGAAGAAAATGAGGTTAGAAAGCTTGAGGTGGCCAGCGATACGGCCCACGCCGTATGCGATTTCTTCTTCGAGACCGCCGTCAGAAACGAGGCAGACGGTCTTGTGCTCGAGGATGGAGCCGAAGCGTTCCACCATGAAGCGTTCGGCGATGGCGGCGCCAAGAGCGATGCCGTGGCCGATGCCGAGCGGACCCGAGGAGTTCTCGATGCCGAGCATCACGTCCAGTTCGGGGTGACCCGGAGTGCGACTGCCAAGCTGGCGGAAGTTCTTCACGTCTTCGAGAGTGAGGCGACCGCTGAGCACGAGCTCGGAATACAGGAGCGGGCTCATGTGGCCCGGGTCCATGAAGAAGCGGTCACGGCCCATCCATTCCGGATCGTCCGGATCGAAGCGCAGGAATTCCGCAAACAAAAGCGTCGTGGCGTCGGCGGCGCCCATGGCACCACCCGGATGCCCGGACTTGGCCTTCTGCACCATCGCGGCAGAGAGGATTCGGACGTTGTCAGCTGCTTTCGTAACTAGGGAGTCTTGCACTGTAAAACCTCTTTGGGTATTGTTATTTACGCGCCAAATTTAGTTTTTTTTACGATTTCTCTCAAGGTTTTGGGACATTTTTCACACTAATACAATCTTATTTCTTGCTTTTTATGCCCGTTTTGACCAAAAGGAACTCGGAATGGCCATCCTCGAACTTAAAATCAATACACCAGATATAGACACCTGTACCCACCAGACGACCCTTGTCAGAACGGCAGCATGAGCAGCGATTGTAAAAAAAGAAAAAGAATTCTTGAAAATTGATTCATTTTCGCCCTCTTCCTATCCAAAGCATCACCCAAATATATTAATAATCTCACTATCGTGTTTCTTGGCTTAAAAAAATTCTAATTTGAGTACCACAAATTTGAGGAAAATACTACCAAGATGTTCTTATCTAAAAAAAATATACTCAAAATAGCACTGCTGTCTCTCGGTTTTCAGCATGCCTACTCCATGGAACTTCGCCCTCTGGTCCAGTTTGATTTTCCCAACAAAACAACGGTCCACGAGAAAGTCAACAGCGACAAACATGAAAAGGAATGGAATACCGAATTTGTATACATTGGCGGTGCCGAATTGCTCTTTGGCGCAGAATCCCCCATTCACTACGGTTTCGGTCTTGGATATAAAAGCGCCCAGAAAGACGGTAGCTCCTTAATCGTTCCGGCAACATTGCCCATTTGGGGAAACATTTCTTTCGGTCCTTACGGCAAAGACTGGTTCGCCATTCCCTATGCAGTAATCAGGCTTGGTTATCAGGCCCCGCTTACCGGCAACGGCAACTGGTGGGAACTCCCGCTCAACTTCTTTGCAAGCGGTGGCGTGGGCTTCATGCTACCCTTCGACATCGGGCTCGAAGTCAACTACAGTTATTCCTCGCTGCTCAAGTCCTTCAAGAACCAGAATACCGAATTCCGCACTTTTTCGGGCCGCATAGGCGTACAGCTCTCCATCGGTTTCGAGTTGACCCACAAAAAGGCAAACAAGTCCGAAGACCAGGTGCAGAAAACCGTTAAGGAAGAACCCAACACCGCAAACGCTACGGAAGAATCCAGCGAACCGGAAACCACCACAACGGACAACGATTCCAGCGCTCCCTACAGCACGGAACCGACCGAATCTGTAACCGAAGACACAACAAGCGATACTGTAACAGAAGCAAGTCCTGCCGAAGAAACAGCCGCCGAAGCTCCCGCTGCAGAACAACCTTCCGCCGAGGCTCCCGCCGCAGAACAGTCTGTCACGGAGGAGGCCGCTGCAGAACAACCTGCCACAGAGGAATCCGCTGCAGAAGAATCTGCCGATGAGCCCGAAGCCGCAGCAGAGCAGGAACCGGAACCCGAATCGATTGCAGAGCCCGCTCCGGAACCGGAATCCAAGCCCGCCGCAAAGAAGTCTTCGAAGAAGGCCAGCAAAAAGGCCAGCAAGAAGGCCCAAAAGACAACCAAGAAATCTACCAAGAAGACTTCCAAGAAGCCCAAGAAAAAAGGCAAAAGGAAGTAATATTCACACGAAAATTGAAAACTGAATAGTTAACAAAGAACCAGGCGCCCGCGGGCGCCTTCTTTATTTATATTTATGAAATGAAAGCTTTCATTTTCATCATTGGACTTTTGAAAAATCTCGCGCACCCGATTGGATTTGTCGGGCTAGCTATATCCCTCGTCATCCCGGCCCTTATCTGGTTTGTCGGCCGCCCTAGCGGTGGCCACAAGGAAATCATCCGCCAGCTTGACCTGAGCATCCCCCTCCCGCTGTTCCTGGCGCAACTCCTAGCCGCCGTCATCCTGTTTGCCTTCCTGAACAAGGACTTCCGCGAGTGGTTCAAGGGAATCCTCCCCGCAAAATCGTTCTGCATCATCACCGCGGTATTCGCCGTCGCGGTCGCCATCTTCGCGGGCACGCAAATCGAGGCCCGTCACCGCGTACAGAGCGACGAGAGCGTGTTCATGTCCGTCGCGCAGAACATGTACTACAACCACGAATCGGGAACCTGCAACCAGGGTATATTCGATAACGGCAACCTCAAATGCGTCAGCACATCGAACAGTTTCAAGACAAAAGGGCTGGCCTTCCTCTACTACCTGGGAATGCACTTCTTCGGGACTGACCTGCACTGGATTTTCAATGCCGAACTCCTGATGCTCCCGCTCGCGTTCCTGCTGATGTTCCTCGCCATTGTCGCCTGGACACGCCAGCCGCTACTCGCATTCCTCGCCGCTCTCCTCATGGCACTACAACCGACCGTGCTATTCCAGTTCCGAGCCATGTCGGTGGAACCGCTCTACATTTTCCTCTCCGCGCTCTCGCTTTTCATATTCAAGTGGGCTTACGACCGCAACACCGTCTACCACTGGGTTCTCCTCGCGCTCTGCCTCGCCTTCTTCGCGCAGACCCGCCAAGAGACCATCTTCTGCATCTTCGCGTTCATCATCTTCGCGCTTCCGAAGGTCCTCGACAAGAAGGACTACAAGGCCCCTGCGTTCTTCGCGACGTTCTCGCTGTTCTCCGTCCCGGCGCTGCTCACCATCAGCTACTACCAGGGATTCGGTTTCCAGGGCGGCGAATTTGATGCCCACTGGCATTTTTGGGAAGACCTCGCCAAGAACTGGACCGAGATGACCAAGCCGCTCAAGGAAAACGGCGAACTCGAGAACCCGTTCCTCACTTACTTCAACTATTTGTTCGCCATCGGTGCCGTTTACCTGGTGTTCCGCGCCATCTACGACGCGACGAAGGGCAGCAAGTTCTACCTGTGGACCCTCGTGTTCCTGGTCCTCTACCATGTGCAGACCTACATGATCCTCGAGAACGTCTCGGGCGATTTCACCATCCAGATCAACCAGCGCTACAGCCTGGTGATGTTGCCCAGCATGGCATTCATCGGCGCACTCCCCATCGCGCATGCCATCGAGTACTTCGCCGGAAGTTTCGACTACAAGAACCGCACAAAGCTCGCCTTTACCGGGATGCTAATCACCGCACTCGCGTTCAGCGCCTGGACCGCCCATTACAAGGACGACTTCAACAAGAACATCATGTACAACCGTAACCACCTGACTATAGAAGAATACGAAATCCTCAGTTGGCTCAAGGAACAGCCGAAAGCCGAAAGGATGTTTATCTACGGCAGGCCCTGGCACTTCGTAGGTTACGGAATTTCGTCCATCCATTACGACAGGGCTCGCCAGATGAGCGACTCCGATTTGCTGAACTACATCGACAAGTACAACGGCGAAGTCTATTACATCCGCGGGCTCGACTGCTGGGATAGCCACACCTACCACAAGAAGGCCGTGGAACACCGCATCCCCACCACCTGCGACGTGTTCGAACGCGAAATGGACCTCGTAGGCGTAAAGAACATCCTCATCACTAACAACTACTGGGTACAAATTGCGAAGTTCAACGGACGCAAGACCTACAACCCGAGCAAGATCATCGTCGTGAACGACCCCGCCGAACAGACGCAGGACTCGACCGGCGCATCGGCCGAAGCCGCCAGCATCAAGCTGCACTTTGACCTGAACGAAAGTTCCGACGCAAGCAAGGCTTGGAGCTACACAGCAACCCTCAACGGGAAAATCGCCGGAAGCGGCGCCTATGCGCAGGGCCCGTACGACATCAGCGTAGCGGCATCCGATTTGCAGCAGGGCTACAACCAGTTCCGCGTCATCGTCATGGATACGGTCAAGCACGTGAAACTCGCAGACGTTTCCAAATACTATTTCAACGCCGAAGGCGGCACGATGGCCCTCCCGCAATCGATGCTTGCAGAAAACCGCCAGGACTGGGGTTCCCTCCACTGGGGCAAGAGCATCGAGAACCACGTGATGACCCTCAACGGCGAGCATTTCACGAACGGTTTTTCTACGCATGCGGCATCCGAGACCTCGTTCAATATCGAAGGCAAGTTCCGCGCTTTCCGCACCTCCTTCGGGCTTGACGACGAGAGCCTCTGCAGCGAGGGCGTGTCGATCGAGATTCTCGGCGACGGGAATGTTCTCGCCCAAAGCCCCGTGTTCCAGAGCGGAACCGTACTCTCGCTCTCCGCGAATACGGAAGGCGTGCAGAAGCTGACCCTGAAGACCAAACCCAAGGGAAGCATCGACTGCAGCCACGTCGACTTCGTGAACCCCGTGTTGATACCCTAAGCGGCGATGCCGCAGTTCCTAGTTCTGAGTTCCGAGTTACTGGTCGCTAGTTTATAGTTTGGCGGCGTAGCCACGATTATTTAAACAAACAACTAGTAACTAGTGACTATTGACTAGCAACTATCGAGCAGTAACTATTGACTAATAACTCTTTTTCTATATTAATCGCATGCTCTTATCCGTAATCATACCTGTCTTTAACGAAGAAGAAATTGTTGCCGAAACATACCGCGTCCTGGAGGAAGAACTCAAGGACATCGAACACGAACTCATTTTCGTGAACGACGGTTCCAAGGACAAGACGCGCGAAATCCTCGAAGGACTCCTTCCGGGAAACCCGAACAACAAGATTATCAACTTCAGCCGCAATTTCGGGCACCAGGCCGCATTCAGCGCGGGTCTCGACCATGCGGCAGGCGACGCCGTCGTGATTATCGATGGTGACCTGCAGGATCCTCCGAGCCTCATCCACGAAATGCTCGAAAAGTGGCACGAAGGCTACCAGGTCGTTTACGCCCAGAGGAACAAGCGCAAGGGCGAAACGATTTTCAAACGCTTTACCGCATTCTGCTTCTACCGCCTTATAGGCAAGCTCACGAGCATCGAGATTCCGCCCGACACCGGCGACTTCCGCCTCATGGACCGCTGCGTGGTGGACCAGCTCAAGAACCTCCCCGAAAGGAGCCGCTTCTTGCGCGGGCTCGTCTGCTGGGTAGGCTTCAAGAAGATCGGCGTCAAGTACGACCGCGCCGAACGCACCGCCGGTACATCGAAGTACCCGCTCAAGAAGATGATGCGCCTCGCCTTCGACGGCATTACCGGTTTCAGTTCCGCACCGCTCAAGGTCAGTTTCTACATGGGTGTCATAGCGACCGTCGTAGGCCTCGGCGTACTCGTATGGTCCATTCTCGAAAAGTTCCTCAGCCCCGCGACTACAGTTCCGGGCTGGGCTTCGCTCATGACCGCCATCGTGTTCTTCGCTGGCGTGCAGCTCATGACCATCGGCATTCTCGGTGAATACATCGGGCGAATCTACGACGAAGTCAAGCAGCGTCCGCTCTACATCGAGGACAAGGGAAAACAACGCTAGCCCAAGGCTTTCATGGCCCGAGCACGCAAGACAATCACTCCGGACCCGTATGCCAAACCGATAGCGAAACCGCTACCGCCCGAAAAGAGTTTACCCGGTCACCTGAAGCAGTTCCAGTCGCCGACACGCGCGAACTTTGAACTCGTTAGCCCCTACGGTGCTGCGGGCGACCAGCCGAAAGCCATCGAAGAACTCACCGAAGGTTTCAAGCACGGCGAACAGTTCCAGACGCTCCTCGGCGTGACCGGTTCGGGCAAGACCTTCACGATGGCGAACGTCATCAAGAACGTCGGCAAGCCCACGCTCATCCTCACGCACAACAAGACGCTCGCGGCGCAGCTCTACCAAGAATTCAAGGCGTTCTTCCCGCACAACGCGGTGGAATACTTCGTAAGCTACTACGACTACTTCCAGCCCGAAGCCTACATCCCGCACACAGATACCTTTATCGAAAAAGACGCAAGCATCAACGATGAAATCGACAAGCTCCGCCTGCGCGCCACAGCAAATTTGCTGACCCGCCGCGACGTGATTATCGTAGCCTCGGTAAGCTGCATCTACGGTTTGGGAAGCCCGAGCGAATACTTTGACCTGATGGTGCGTATCCAGAAGGGCGAAATCTACGACCGCGACAAGATTCTGCACGACCTCGTGCGAATTCAATACACGAGAAACGACTTCAGCCTGGAACGCGGTTCCTTCCGCGTGCACGGCGACGTGATAGAAATTCACCCGAGCTACGACGAAGAGGGCCTCCGCATCGAACTTTTCGGCGACGAAGTCGACAGGCTCTGCCGTTTCAACATCGTCACCGGCGAAGTCACGCAGGAACTGAACGAGATGACGGTCGCCCCGGCAAAGCACTTCGTCACTAAAGAAGAAGGCCGCGCGGGAATCCTGCAGCGCATGCAGGTGGAACTGACCGAGCGCCTTGCGGAACTCGACAAGGAAGGCAAAGTGCTGGAATCGGCCCGCCTTTCGAGCCGCACCCGCTACGACATGGAAATGATCCGCGAGACCGGCATGTGCAGCGGCATCGAGAACTACTCCCGCATTATCGAAAACCGCGCACCGGGTACGCGCCCGTTCACGCTTATCGACTACTTCGGCGACGACTGGCTCTTGATGGTCGACGAATCGCACGTGAGCATCCCGCAGGTGGGCGGCATGGCCGAAGGCGACAAATCCCGCAAGACGACTCTTGTGCAGTACGGGTTCCGCCTCCCCTGCGCACTCGACAACCGCCCGATGAACTTCGCCGAATTCGAGTTCATGTACCCAAAGCAGGTGCTCTTTGTGAGCGCCACCCCCGGCGATTACGAACTGAAAAAGACAGGCGGCGTAGTTACCGAACAAATTAACAGGCCGACCGGACTTCTGGACCCAAAAATCGAGATGTTTCCCATCAAGGGCCAGATGGACGTGCTCCTGTACCGCATCGAGGAAGTCGTCAAGAACGGCGACCGAGTGCTGGTCACGACGCTCACCAAGAAGATGGCTCAGGACCTCACCGACTTTTTCGTGGAAGCGGGCATCCGCGCGCGCTACCTGCACAGCGACATCAAGACTCTGGAACGCCACGAACTGATTCGCGGACTCCGCACCGGCGAATTCGACGTGCTCGTGGGCATCAACCTGCTGCGCGAAGGCCTCGACCTGCCCGAAGTGAGCATGGTCGCAATTCTCGATGCCGACAAGGAAGGCTTCTTGCGCAACTACCGCAGCCTCATCCAGACGATGGGACGCGCGAGCCGCAACGTGAACGGCACCGTACTCCTGTTCGCCGACAACATGACCGACAGTCTGGAAAAGGCAGTCACCGAAACCGCCCGCCGCCGCAGCGTGCAGGAAGAATTCAACAAGGAACACGGCATCACGCCGAAATCCGTAACCCGCAAGCTCGAAGACGACTTGAGGATCAACGACCCGCTCGGTGACATCGGTGACGATTCCGTCGACGAGGACTGGGAAGACGAACCTTCGACAGGCTCAGAGAACCTCGGCATCCGCCCGATGGAACCGCTGCAGCCCTCGAGCAAGACGAAAAGAAAAGGTTCTGGAAAGAAAAAGCCGATCCCCGCATCCGCGGGGATGACATACGGCCCGAGCACTTCAAAGCGCGCCGAAAACGCCGAACTGCTCCAGCGAGCCTCCGCATCGTCAAAACTCGAAGACCTAGAACGCCAAATGAAAGAAGCTGCCGCTCGCCTCGATTTCGAGGAAGCAGCCCGCCTGCGCGACATCATCCGCAGCATGGACGCTTGATTTGTGACGTAAATCACAGGAAAATGTACAAAATCCAGCAAAACACCGGCAAATTACCAGTTTTTCCCGCCACTTTTTGTAAACTTACATTTACGTCTGTTGTACATATAAAAACGCTAATATCGGGCGCACCCACATTTTCGCTCGTATAAACTCCCTGCAAATCTATTTTCATAAAAACGCAACCGCAAGGAGCTATAATGAAGCGTATTGGAATGTTTGGAATCGCCTGTGGCACAGCACTGCTCGCAACAACGAGCGCGTTCGCCCTACCCAAGGCATCCGCCCTAGTAGAACCCATGGGCATGGGCTACAACATCGGCAACACCATGGAAGTGCCCGAAAACCCCACCGCCTGGGGCAACCCTCTCCCGACCGCCGCCTACATCAAGGCCATCAAGGCTGCCGGTTTCAACACCGTGCGCATTCCCTGTGCCTGGTACTCCCACTCCGACGCCCTCGCCAAGGATATCGAAGCTAACGGCGGCACAGCCGACAACGATGCCTACACCCACGTAGGCAAGGCAAGCGACTTTACCAACCCCACCATCAACGCCGCCTGGCTCAAGCAGGTGAAAGACGTGGTGGACATGATTATCGCCGAAGGCATGTACGTAGTGCTGAACTCCCATTGGGACGAAGGCTGGCTCGAAGACCGCGTATATGACGGTGTCGCAGCAAGCCCCCGCAGCGGCGCAAACAACATCGCCAACAGCGCAGCCACCACCAAGGCACGCCAGGCCGCCTTCTGGACACAGATCGCCACCTACTTCAAGGACTACGACGAGCACCTCCTCTTTGCTGGCGCCAACGAACCGGGCGTGAACGACCCGTGGAACGGCACCCAGTGGGAATTCGACAACACCCGCATGCAGGTTCTGAAGAGCTACTACGACGCCTTCATCACCTCCGTGCGTAGCGCCGGCGGCAACAACGCCACCCGCACCCTTATCGTGCAGGCTCCGCGTACCGAAATGGACATGGCTCCCATGCTGAGCCAGAACTTCCCCACCGACCCGGCGGGCAGCGGCTACATGATGGCCGAAGTGCATTACTACCCGTATCAGTATTCCTTGTTGAACAAGGACGAAGAATGGGGAACGCAATACTACTATTACACAGGTCTCGCCAGCACCACGGACAAAACCCACAACATGGGCTGGAACGTGTACAGCAACAGCATCGACAACAACGCTCTCGGCACCCCGAACCAGATCAAGAAGGCCTTCGGCGAACTGAAAACCATGTTCTGCGACAAGGGCATCCCCGTGATTATCGGTGAACTCGGCGCCATCAAACGCACGGGCCAGATTACCGACGCCGCGAACCTCAAACTCCACTTGCAGGGCCGCGCCCTCTTCTATGGTGAAGTCGCCAAGAACGCGAAGGCCAACGGCATCGTCCCCTACGTCTGGGATACCGGCGCCGAAGACGACGGCAACATGACCATCATTACCCGCCAGAAGGGCACCTACAGCATTCTCGACCCGGATGTGTTGAACGCCTTGCAGAAGGCCTACGGACAGGAAGGCAACAACCAGAGCAATCTCGACAGCCTGGTCAAGGAAAATGAAGTCCCCGAAACCGGAAACGGCAAGGGCGTGCTCGTGACCTACGCGACCAAGACCACCGACTCCAGCGAAACGGGAACGCTCCGCATCAACCTCTCCAACGACAGCAAGGACCTTTCCAAGTACGTGGGCCTTGAAATCCGCATGAAGGGTTCCGTCGAGACGGCGGGTGGCTGCACCAGCACCGATCCGAAAAAGGAATGTTCCGAATACGGCTGGACCTCCATGGACCTGTTCATGATGACCGGCGGAAGTTGGGCATGGTTCGACGCCAACGTGTTGCAGCAGGCCGACCAGGAACTCGACGCCACCACGTTCCAGACATTCCAAATCAAGTGGGAAGACTTCCGCACCGAACCCACGGGCCTCAATGAAGCGAACGCCATCGGCCTGAACCTCTACGGAACGCAGGTCACCGGCACCATCACTATCGACTACATCAAGGGCATCAAGGCCGACGGCACCACCGAGATTATCGACGATTTCGACAAGAAACCGCAGCTCGAAGGTATCGCCACCGGCAAGATCGTCCCCCTCAGCGGATCCGACGCCATCAAGGCAGTCCGCGTCGCAAGCTCCTCCAAGATGCTCGTGAACGTAAGGCCCGGCATGGTAACCGCCTCGTTCAGCGCTTCGAAGAACGCTCCGGCGAAGGCGACGCTCATGAACAGCATGGGTCAGGTGATCTCGCAGAAGAACTTCACCGCGAACAGGGGCATGAACCGCGTGGAACTCATGAGCGACTACCGCGGCCCCGCAATGCTCGTCGTAAGGCAGGGCAGCCAGCAGCTCGTGCAGAAGATTATGCTGAAGTAAAAAATACCCGGCACTGCTGAGGTGTCTCTGCCGGGGAACACACCTAAGGGTGTGTGGAAGTCCCCCGCGGCATTCGCCGCGGGGGATATTTAATACCGCTCGTTCGTCGTATTGGGTGCTGAACCTCCGGTTTCTCACTCTCCCCGCAAGGGGGACCATGACCACATAAGCGCTAAAGCGCCAAGTGGTCAAAGTGCTCTCGCCGCCACGCCTCATTAAGATGAGGCGCTTACGGCTCACGGGATACCGCTAGTTCGTCGTATTGGATGCTGAAATTAAGACGCAGTCCTTACCACATCTTGTCGTACTTCTTGCGGCTCTTCTCTTCGTCCTTCTTTTCCTGGACAATCGCGTCGATGACGGCGGCGACAGTCAGGTTGAAGATATCGTGCACGGAGGCGTCGGAGTCGGTGAAGTGCACCGGCTTGTTCAGGCCCATCTGCACGGGACCGATGGATTCGCCCACGCCCATCTCGAGGAGCATCTTGCAAGTGGTGTTCGCAGAAGAGAGGCACGGGAAGATGAGCGTGTTGACCGTCTGGCCCTTGAGCTTGTTGAAGGGGTACTTCGTGTCGCGCAATTCCTTGTCGAGCGCCACGTTCACCTGCATTTCGCCGTCGAGCACGTAGTCCGGGAACTGTTCGTGAATCATCTTCACGGCGTCGCGGGCCTTGTTGGCCGTACCGCGGGCGGATTCCTTGTCAGAACCGAAGTTCGCATAGCTGAGCATCGCCATCACCGGTTCGTGAGCGAAGAAGCGCACTGCGTCGTGCGTGAGTTTCGCGATATCCACGAGCGTTTCGGCATCGGGGTCGCGGTTCACGAGAGTGTCGGCCAAGAAGAACGTGCCCTTGCGGGTGCTGAGGATGTGCATGGCACCGAAGTGCTTGTATTCCTCGCGGATGCCGATGATTTCCTTCGCGAGTTCGATGGTCTCGGAGTACTTGGAGTAACCGCCGGTAATGAGTGCGTCGGCATCCCCGAGCTTCACCATCATCATGCCGTAATGGTTCGGTTCGAACATGTCGTCACGGGCCTCTTCGAAGGTCACGCCGTTGCGGCCGTTCTCTTCGGCATAGATTTCGGCGTACTTGCGGCGGCGTTCGAATTCTTCCGGCGAACGCGGGTTCACAATCTTGATCCCCGTAAGGTCGAGCTGTTCCTTCTGCGCCATCATCTGGATGCGTTCAGCGTTGCCCAACAGAATCGGGTGCGCAATACCTTCGACCTTCGCCTGGACGGCGGCCTTGAGCATGTTGAGGTTTCCGCCTTCGGCAAACACCACGCGCTTCGGGTTGCTGCGGGCGGTATCGCTGAACTGACGGATGAGCTTGTTGTCGTAACCCATCATGTCACGGAGCTTGTCGTAGTAGGCGTCCCAATCGGTAATGGGCTTGCGGGCCACGCCACTTTCGATAGCGGCCTTCGCGACAGCGATAGAGACTTCCGTGAGCAGGCGCGGATCCAAGGGCTTCGGAATCAAGTATTCCTTGCCGAACGTAAAACGCTGGGCGTTGTAGGCGATATTCACCACATCCGGAACCGGCTTGTGGGCGAGCGTCGCAATGGCGCGGACAGCGGCATGCTTCATGTGTTCGTTGATGCAGGTCGCGCGCACGTCGAGGGCGCCACGGAAAATGTAGGGGAAACCGATGACGTTGTTCACCTGGTTCGGGTAGTCGCTGCGGCCCGTCGCAAAAATCAAGTCGCCGCGGCTCGCCATGGCCTCTTCGTAACTGATTTCGGGAGTCGGGTTCGCGAGCGCGAAGACGATCGGCTGATCGGCCATGCTGCGGACCATTTCGCGGGTAAGGATGTTACCCTTCGAAAGACCCACGAACACGTCGGCGCCCTTCATGGCGTCTTCGAGCGTCTCGATATCGGTGCGGTCGGTCGCAAAGAAGGCCTTCGCTTCGGTAAGGCCCTTGCGGTCCTTGCGAATAACGCCCTTGCTGTCGCACATCACCAAGTTTTCCTTCTTGAGACCCAACGACAGGTAGAGTCGCGTGCAGGCGCAAGCGGCAGCACCCGCACCGTTCACCACCATCTTCACGTCACGGATGCTCTTGCCCGCCACTTCGATGGCGTTGAGCAAACCCGCAGAAGAAATGATGGCCGTACCGTGCTGGTCGTCGTGCATCACGGGGATGTCGAGTTCGGCCTTCAGCGTGTCTTCGATTTCAAAGCATTCCGGAGCCTTGATATCTTCGAGGTTGATACCGCCGAACGTCGGGGCGATACCCTTCACAATCTCGATGAACTTCTTCGGATCCTTCTCGTTGATTTCGATGTCGAACACGTCGATGCCAGCGTAAATCTTGAACAGGAGCGCCTTGCCTTCCATCACCGGCTTGCCCGCGAGCGCGCCGATGTCACCGAGGCCGAGCACCGCGGTACCGTTCGAAATCACCGCGACCAGGTTTCCCTTGCCCGTGTATTCGTAAGCGAGATTGTTGTCCTTCTCGATTTCCAAGCAGGGGGCGGCTACGCCCGGAGTGTAAGCGAGTCCCAAGTCCGTCTGTGTGCTGTGCGGCTTGGTCGGCACGATTTCGATTTTGCCGGGTTTGCCCATGGCGTGGTATTCGAGGGCTTTTTCCTTCAAATCCTTACTCATCTTGGCTCCTTTCCGCCGGATAACCGCGCGGAGCTTCATTTTTCGGCGCCAAATATAGAAAAAAGTTTACAAAAGGCCAAGGGTGCACAAATTGGCCATTTTTCGCCCATTTGGAGCAAAAAAACACCCTTCTTTTTCAAGAAAACAATAGTTGGGCGTTCCCCGGCTCGCATGTGTCATCCTGAGCGAAGCCCATAGGGCGAAGTCGAAGGATCCAGACCCCAGTTGTTTTGAAGGTCGCCGGGTCGGGCTATACTCGCCTTGCCCTGCAAGGCTCACCGAGCCTCGCTACGCGAGTCTCGGCACTAGCGTGTAACTATCCCTAACGCGAATGCAAGGGGAAAAACTCTATTGACTTTCCTAGATGATTATTGTATATTATTTCTTGATGACAGGGTGGCAGACCAATCCACCTAAGATAAAAAAGAAAGGTCAATCAATGACAGGGTGGCAGACCAGCCCACCTAAGATAAAAAAGAAAGGTCAATCAATGACAGGGTGGCAGACCAGCCCACCTAAGATAAAAAAGAAAGGTCTAGGATGAGCCGTATTTCATTTAATATGAAATACGGCTTTTTTTTTTGTTTAAAGGAAATAAAACATGAAGCTCGCACAAACTGTCTTTCTAAAAAAATCGTTTTTTGAGCAACACAAAGACCATAAAGAAATTCTAGTCAACAAAACCGGACGACCTTACCTGTCACTCATCATTGAATGCTGCGGAAAAACATTCGCCATTCCATTTCGTACAAACATTAGGCACCCCTACGCTTTTGTATTCAAAACTTCTGGCAGAACTTCCGAAGAAAAGAAAGGCATTCCTGGCATTGACTTTACAAAAGCGGTCGTCATTCAACAAGACGATATCGAAAGGCAATGCACCATTGACAAATGATTAAAGGCCTTTTCGCATCCAACCGGTCAAAATTTTTGGCCAATTGATGTTAGAGGCATCCCCTTTCTTAAAAAACATACGAATTACAAATTGTGTTTTTCTTTAAAGTTTTTATAATGCCACTTCAAATAATGGCGTCTTTCGCAATCTATATAATCATATGCAATCTTTTTTTCATGCAAATAAAGAAATTCCTTCTCGTTTTTGATATCCTCTATATATTCAACTTTTCCCGTTTCTGGATTTATTGTCATATAGTTTGAATTTTCAAACAATTTATCACAAACAGGGCACATCAGCAACCCGTTATTGGGATTCATCGCATCATATGTGTCGTCGCATTTCGCATATGGTTTGATATGGCTAGCGATAAGAAAATTTTCGTAAGCAAAACCACAAATTGGGCATTGATGAGGAGTCTTTTGCAAAAGACCATTTCTAAATTCCCCTTGAACAGTACGTACTTTATTTCCTCCTACAAATTTGTATAATTCTCCTTGAGATTTTCTCTCACGAACAATACCTTGTTTTGCATCAAGCATATCCAATTTTGTATCAGCAACGCTAATTGAAAAACTGTCCAAGTAATCATCAACTTGCTTATATTCAGGCATTTTCACAGCTAAGTAGGGACGCAATGTTTCTATAATATAGGATTCAGACATATTATCTAGATATGCATTCTTTTTGGGAAGTTCTTGATTAGCTCTACTTCCTTGGACGTTCAGTGCAATATCGGTTCTAGAAACTATATTTTCAGTTACATTCCCCGTTCGGGTAACCATATTCATTCTATTAGCATAGTTTAACACAACAATTGGATATTTGGGGGTGAACATAGACCACAACGCATTTGGGTCCTTTACTCGAGCATCAATTGCCGCATATTTTTTTCGATAAGATTCATATTGGTACTGCTTTGCTGCTAAAGTAGGCGCAGAACAAAAACTTAAATAATTATTCCACAAATCATGTTCATTAAATATTGAATAAACAAGTAAATAATGGAATATATACGCATTTTCAAAACTTGAACTGTATATATCCAAAACGTCATTATCAACAATTTCGTAAACATCCGGTGAGTCACATTTCATCGCATTTACAAATCGCAAAAGAGCCAAGGCTTCCGTAAAGTAATTACCTACCTGTGCTGCATCCCTAAGGCAGAACAAGTCTCTTATATATTCGTTTTCAAGTTCCCTTTTATCTCTCCTATAAATATTTCCAAATCGATATCTCTGTATAAAGCGGGACACAAAAAACATTGTATCAAATCCATATGATTTGTCAGCAAGGAATCTCCCCTCCTCTCGTTTTACCTGCTTTTTTAGAGAAAGCCCTTTGCATTTTGTAAGAATTGTCTCAACAATTTTTTGATTAAATCTCATTTTTTCACCCCTATATAATAAACTGAACAGTCGTCAATGTTGAGTGTGAATTTCGAATAACTTTTCACAATGGCATAATATTTTCTAAAACTCGGTGTAGCATAAAGACGGAGATCTATTTTTTTCAAGTTTTTTTGAGGAATTAAAATGACGATACTTCCATTTGGAATCGTATTTCTAGGAAGGATTGCTGCACGGGTATTGTAGGTAAAGTTCGGCATAATAACAGCATTCGAATTAAGATACGTTCCGACAGCAAAACAAGAAACATTATCAACAAACTTATCATAACCCGGCTTGCAGACTATCGAACCATCATCCTGTATGTTTTTTGAACGTAGAACTCGTATTCTTCCAGAATCAGAAAGAGCGGCATTTGTTATTGACCTGTCTCTAAAGAAATCGAAAACTCCTAACCGCAGAGTTTTGATATAATTATCAAACCACGCATCCCTGTAAAGCAGCCAAAGCTTCTCATGGTAAATGTATCCCTGAGGTTTTTCATACTTTTTGTCATTAATAAAGTCCGTAATTTCCGTATTTGCGGAATATTTTTTTGAAAAATGAATTGAGATTATTTCAACAAATACTTTTTCAAAAAACTTAACTCCAAAATCACAGATTCTCACTATAGGATAGGTTTCATAAGTCTTACGTACAGAGAAAAACTCGTCTGCTATCGCAAAATTTTTGGGAATGACACAAACAATCTCAGTTGCGACATTATAAATCTTAAGAAGGAATAGGGCAAATAGATTCGAAGTCCTATGAGCACCATTGGTCAAAAGAGGATACTTTTCTTTTGTCTTTCCATACGGCGGATTGGTGACAACTAAATCGTATTTTTCCTGCAACGGGAAAGTCAAAAAATCCGCATTGAATATATTCAGTTCGACATTAACGCCTAGTTTTATTTTCTTCAATGATTCTTGTAATGACTTTATCGTTTCCGCATCAATCTCAACACAATCTATGATTATCTTTTCGGCATTTGAAAAAAGTGTTGTCAGTTGAGGAATGAAAGCTCCAAGACCAACTGCGGGTTCTAAAATCCGAATAATTGGCGATTCTATCTTTATTTTTCGAATACTTTCGTATACAACACGTTGACTAGTATAAAAAGAACCCCGTTCTTTTGCATCAACAATCATCTTTTCCTTGAGATAGGTGTCGATATAAAAATTTTTGAGCAGTTTATTGTCTTTCAGGTACAAATCCAACTGTTTAGTATCATATTCTGCAACGAATTCCTCAAATTCAAGCATTGTATTGATGTTTTGTGC
The DNA here is from genome assembly GCF_017551775.1 of Fibrobacter sp. NCBI lineage: Bacteria > Pseudomonadati > Fibrobacterota > Fibrobacteria > Fibrobacterales > Fibrobacteraceae > Fibrobacter > Fibrobacter sp. The sequence goes on from NZ_JAFZKX010000026.1 coordinate 25,731, forward strand.
TATTTGAGCAACAATTCCTGTCGGAACCGCCTCACCAATACAGCGACGAATATTCAATTCATTGTCTTTTAAAAAAAGTTCAGGGTCTTTAATCTTGTTTAACGACGTAGATGACCATTGGAAATCGTCAGGAATAGTCATAAGGCGCATTAATTCACGAATGCTCAAAACTCGATTGTCTCTTGGATGAATCGTATCTTGGCTTGCTAATTGATCATTACGAGTGGCAATACAAGCGCACGGTTTGTCCCAAAAAAGCCGCCGATATTTATTTCCCATATAAGCGCCTTTATTGGCAACTTTTTCCCCAGACTTATTCAACTGAAAGGGTCTTCTATTCGGATCCTCATTTTCAAACGCACTTTGCCCCTCTTTCAATTCAGAAATCCAACTTTGCATATGACGAGGATATTCACGAAAGAAATGATATATATCCTCTGGATCCCTCTCCCCGTATTTTAAAGGGCGAAGATTTCCAATAACTTGTCTTAAGGTTATTTCCGTCTGCCTTATGGGAAATAAATTCAATGGAGAAACATTTCGCATTTTTTTACTAGTTCCAATAACGATAGTTCTTGGACGGCTAGAGGGTATACCATATTCTTTAAAATTGATAACCTTGTATTCAATATTGTAAAACTCGGACAAGTTTTTAGTTATGCTTTCACCTATAGGCATATCTTCGCCCGAAAGGTCTTTGCATGTTGTTTTCATGAACGCACGAACATTTTCGAAAACAAAAACCTTGGGCAAAACATCTTTTATTATTTTTATCGCTTCAACAACTAATGAATTTCGAGGTTTTTCGTTCTTTTTCTTATAGTTAGCTGTACTCATTCCCTGACAAGGCGGAGTTGCAAAGATTACATCCACTTGTTTAAGATTCTCTTCTTCTTTCCATTTCGTTATTTGCGAATAAAGCAATTCTTTTGTTTCTACCGATGTAATGTCCCCCCCAATATATCCACTTTCATATTTGCACTTGTGGTTATATTTTTGAACATTCAGGCGTTCTGGAAGAATTTCGTTTGTCGCGACACATTCAAAATCGTTAAGATGAAATCCGTAACAACCAACACCTGCACTGCTAAACAAGCTAATGTATGTTCTTTTCTTGGGCACCATTCGCTCCATGTTGAAAGTGAACGAGTTCACTCTCGCAGGAGCCATGCGCCGAGCCTGATTTCAGGAGCCGCTTAGCGGGCAAAAGAATAGGCGGGGAGCATTGCCACTCCTCGCCCAAAAGCGCGACATTTTCAAAAAGAATACAATAGCCCGCGACATGCGCAATCGTTCGGCCCTTCGGTGGTTCGGCCCTTCAACAAGCTCAGGGATCTTATACCGACCTTAGGGACCTTACAAAGGCACAACCATCCCGAGCAGATACAATATGCCCAGGATACAATACACCCGTGGCCTTCACGGGCGGTAGCGAGTAATTGTCTTATTCTTATAACCGTGAAAGTGTCTAGTTTTCAAGAGAAGAACAAGAGCGATACTCAACAAGCATTCGCTCCCATTCTTACAGGCACTTCCATGCATTTTTCTGGATACAAAAAAGGCGTGAAGTTGCCTGCACTTACCTCTTGAAGGCCTAGACTGCCCGGTTACAATAAGTACAAACAACTCACGCCCCAAAAGGCCGCATGCAACCAGGTCTATTGTCAAAAAAAAACAATAAACCATGTAGCAAAACGATGCGGCAAGCCAAGCCTGTCGCAGACGTGAGCGTTCGCCTTATTCTCCGCAACCATGAAAGTGTCTAGTTTTCAAGAGGAGAACAAGAGCAAAAACTCTATTTGTCTTGAAATATAGATTATTCCGCTGTCAAAAGGTGTCGCCAGAACGACGCCACCCAACAAAAGTCGAAAAAAAAGCCGATTTTGACCGCCTGCGGGGGTCGACTCACCTCAAAAACGCCTTTTTTTTACAATTTTCGCCGATTGTCATAATATGACAGCCAAGGAATGTATATTTGCTCGGAGAACGAATTACCCCGCCTTTTTATGCATGTAGGCGGAAGGAGCGAAAGATGAACAACGAAAATCAGTTTCCGGCTTTAATGCGGAATGTGGCTGGCAGAATTATTTCTGTTCGAAATCAAAAAATCATTTTAGATGCCGATGTCGCCTCATTATACGGCGTAGAGACAAAGCGTATCAACGAAGCCGTCAGGAATAATCCTGACAAGTTTCCTTCAACATACATGTTTCAATTGTCAAAGGACGAGGTTGAAATTTTGCGGACGAAAATTTCGTCCACAAATTATTCGACAAAAAGCAGGTCTTTACCTTACGCCTTCACAGAAAAAGGGCTATATATGCTTGCGACAATCCTGAAAAGCAAGTCGGCGATCAACACGACCTTTGCCATCATCGAGACTTTTGCGGCTGTTCGAGAACTAAAAAAAGAGCTTGTGGAACTTCACAAAGAAGGTAATAACGAGGAAAAACATTCAAAAATGCAGCAATTCGGAGATATTCTGACAAACATCGTTATGCCCGATTTAGAAACAACGGAAACAGAGTCTTCTCTCGAATTGAACTTTATCATAGGCAAGATAAAACATTCCGTTAAACGAGTGAAGCGGCAAGACAACCAATCCGATTGAGGCGGTAAAGCGCAATGTGGTGAGGATGCAAGTATTGCCAAGCTATGGAATGCACGATAGGTTCTTTTGCAAGCCCGGGCGTTGCGGGGCGGCGTCTGAGCCCCGCAGTAGGGATGCGCCCCGGAACAAGTCCGGGGCAGGCTCTCGACCCGAGCGGGGCTGAAGCGCAGGGGGAGACTTCCCCCCACCACCTCTTTATAGCACTTTTTCCGGCAAAAAACAGGCGCAGACCCGGCCATCTCCCGAATTTTTCTTATCTTTTTGTCTATCAAAGACTTAGCACGTCTCGCGGCAGTTTGTTCCCGCGAGCACCGATAAAAAAAGGGAGTAAAAATGGAAGCCTTCAACGCTTTTCTCGATACCATCGACGGCTACGTATGGGGAATCCCCCTCATCGGCATCGTCCTGTTCGTGGGCATTTTGCTCACCAGCCGCCTCGGCGTTCTGCAGGTGACGAACCTCGGCAACGCGCTGCGCTACATGCTCCACAGCGAAAAGGAAGGCGAAGGCGAAGTCTCG
>NZ_JAFZKX010000027.1 GCF_017551775.1 Fibrobacter sp.
GCAAACGAATGAAGCAAAAACATGCACATAGAAAAGCGCATAGTCAAAAAAGAGGGCGAACTCAGCCCTAAAACCAAGGCGAAACTCGTCGCTCTCTTGGGGCTATCCGCCGCTTTCTCGATTTCAGCATTCGCTTCGACCCCAGAACAGAAGGAGTCGGCAGATTCCACAAGCACGGCAAGCTCCGTTTCGCCATCGGCACTTTCCTCTTCATCGTCCTCGACAAGCAACGACTCTACTTACCACGGGCCAATCGGCGGAGAAATGGATGACATCGTTTCTGAAGACGAGGTGGTCAATAGCCTGATTCGAGACGGTGATTTACGGCATCACCTATAACTACTAACGACACCGAAAACGATTACTTCATCTCGGCAACGAGCTTGTCGAGCGCCGCTTCGGATTCGGCGTTGAGCGAGGACTTCACCGTCACCACGGTTTCGGCGAGCGTCACGTTCTTGAACGTCGAGAGAATCTCGGTCATCTTCTTAGCGGCCATCGGAGCCCACGTGCCGTTTTCCACAATGCCCACCTTACGGTTGCTATAGTTCTTCGCCTTCAGGTGGTTCAGGAAATCTTCCATCACCGGGAAAAGGCCCGCATCGTACGTGGGAGCGGCGACCACCATGCGGTCGTAACGGAAGGCGTCTTCGATGACTTCGGCCATGTCGCTACGCGCAAGGTCAGAGACCACCACCTTCTCGACACCGGCGGCGGTCAACTTCTCGGCGAGCTTTTCAGCAGCCTTCTTGGTGTTGCCATAAATGGATGCGAACGCCACGAGCACGCCCTTGTCTTCGGGAGCGTAGCTGCTCCAGGTATTGTACTTGTCGATGTAGTAGCCGAGATTCTCGGCAAGCACCGGGCCGTGCAGCGGGCAAATCGTCTTGATGTCGAGCGCAGCGGCTTTCTTGAGTACGGACTGCACCTGGTTGCCATACTTGCCCACGATATTGAAGTAGTAGCGGCGGGCTTCGCAAGCCCAGTCATCCGAGTCGGCATCGTACACGCCGAACTTGCCGAACGCATCGGCAGAGAACAGCACCTTTTCGCTCTGTTCGTAGCTGAACAAAACTTCGGGCCAGTGCACCATCGGCGCACCGATAAACTGGAGCGTGTGGCTACCGAGCGCAAGTGTATCGCCTTCCTTTACAGTCTGCTTCTTGACCGATTCAGGGAGCGCCATGAACTGCGGCAAGAGAGCGAGCGCCTTCGCAGAAGCGACCAAAGTCGTCTCCGGGTACTTCGCCACGAAATCAGCAATGCCGCCGGCATGGTCCGGTTCCAGATGGTGGATCACCAGGTAATCCGGCTTGCGGCCAGCGAGAGCGGCTTCCAAGTTGGCGAGCCATTCGCCCACCTTGTGCGCATCGACCGTATCGGTCACGGCAATCTTCTCGTCAACAATTACATACGAATTGTAGGCCATGCCCTCGGGCACCACGTACTGGCCTTCGAACAGATCGATGTCCTTGTCATCGGCACCGATGTACTTGATATTCTCGCTAAAATTCTTCATGATTTTTCCTTTTTTACTTTTTTAAAGATAACTAATCCTTAACGCAACGAACAGAGAACCCGTAGTCCTTGTCGCGGCTGTCCAGGTCCGCAAGGCCGCGGCCGTAGTACAAGTACATGCGGAACGCGTAGTCGCTATCGTACTCAGAAGAACCCCAGAAGTACGCGCTGCTGCCCTCGCCGTAGAAATTCCCATCGTCGTACCTGCCGCCAGCAGGCAACGCCGAGAAGGAATAGGCGTCCGTACCGTTGCCGCTACCGTTCCAGCCGCTAGTGGACTTGAGCATCTTGCCCGCCGTCGATTGGCCCCCGACCGCGGTAAACAACGTATTCCATTCCGTCTGCGTAGGCAGGTGCCAGCCCTCGGGACAAACACCACGTACCGGATATGTCGGTGAGCATGTCTTGCCATAGCCACAGCCCTTGCCGTTTGTAGACCACGTTCCCACACTGTCCATCGCCGCAGCCCAGGTGTAAAGTCGGCCATATTTGGTGCAGTTAGCGGCGGCATTGCTATAGCACCAGCTAGTGGAATCAGAGGTGTAGCCGCTATAGTTATAGGGAACGTCAGTATAAGCGTAGTTCAGGTTCTCCGCCATCCAGGTCTGCGTACCGATGGTGACTGTCTTGTAGGTTTGGCCGTCACGCGAGTCAGTAAGAGTCCCTTTGACGGGTTCAGTAACCTTACTAGATGATGATTCTGCTTCTTCCGAACTGCTAGATTTAGATTCACTGGATCCTTCGCTACTGCTCAGGACGACGTCTTTCGTAGAACTACTACTGGACACGCTTGTCTCGCTAGAATTTGATTTCGGTGAGATGCTAGAACCGCTTTCGTCCTTTTTGCTAGAGGATGATTCTGCTGTTTCACCGTCGTCCTTGACGCAACGAACTGAAAACCCGTAGCCCTCGTTGCCGTCGTCCAGGCCCGCATAGTCGCCGTTGTAGTACAAGATCATGCTGTACGCGTAATAGCTATTGTCATCAGTAGAACTCCAGAAGTACGCGTTGTTGCCCTCGTAGTTGAAATGCCCATTGCCGCCCCTGCCGCCAGCAGGCAACGCCGAGAAGGAATAGGCATCCGTACCGTTGCCGCTACTGTTCCAGCCGCTAGTGGACTTGAGCATCTTGCCCGCCGTCGATTGGCCCCCGACCGCGGTAAACAACGTATTCCATTCCGTCTGCGTAGGCAGGTGCCAGCCCTCGGGACAAACACCACGTACCGGATATGTCGGCGAGCAAGTCTTGCCATAGCCGCAGCCCTTGCCGTTTGCTGACCATGTTCCCACACTGTCCATCGCGGCGGCCCAGGTGTAAAGGCGACCGTATTTAGTGCAGTTGGACGCATTGTCGTTGTAGCAATAACTGTTATTTATTTCGTAATTGAGGTTTTCCGCCATCCAGGTCTGCAAGCCGACAACAACCGTCTTATAGGTTTTCCCATCACGAAAATCTGTGAGAGTGTTAGCATCCGCATCATACTCGCTGCCATCGTTTTTTGTCTTGCTACCGCTCGATTTCGGCGAGATGCTCGAAGAAGAAACCTCGCTAGATGACGATTCCTTCCCGTCCGGACGCGACACAAAATCGCTGTCGTCGTCACCGCAGGCAGCAAGCAATGCCAAGACAAGCAAAGTGGACCCTATCGCAGCGCTTCGCTTACTCCAGGGTGACAGCACAAAACTTGCAAACTTTTTCATAAAGACCCCGTTTGAAAGACAATATAAAAAAGAATCACTCAAACAACAAAAAAAGCGCCCAAACAGCCGTTTCACTTGCCCACCTTTACATTTTTTGGTATTTTTGAGCTACGCCATCGACGACCCGGGAAAACATCCCGACAGCCGCCACGACGAGCACCGGGCAACCGGCGAGCTTTTAAAAAGGCATTACGATGGACATAAAGATTCTTCAGCAGCCCGATGACGTAACATGCGGGCCGACGAGTCTACAGGCGGTCTACAACCACCTCGGCTACAAAATTCCCTTAAAGCAGCTTATTTCTGAAATCGAGTTCCTCGAAGAAGGGGGCACGTTGGGCGTATTCCTCGGTATCGATGCACTCAAGCGCGGTTTCAAAGTCACCCTGCATTCGTACAACCTGACGCTCCTCGACCCCACCTGGAGCGAACTTTCCATGCCCGAACTGAAGGCTAAACTGGAACTTTTGCACAAGGCCAAGCACGCTCCCAAACTCCGCAAGGCCATCGAGGCGTACATACGCTTTATCGATCTGGGCGGCACCGTGGCGTTCTCCGACTTGCGTGCGGCCATGTTCGAAAAGTACTTCAAGAAGGGCGTCCCCGTGCTCTGCGGGCTTTCGGCCACATACCTCTACCGCAGCATGCGCGAGTTCACCGACAAGGATGACCACTCCGTATTCGACGACATCCACGGCGAGCCCATGGGGCACTTCGTGGTGGTGTACGGCATCGACGACAAAAAACAGTTCATGGTCGCTGACCCCGACGGATCCAACCCGCTCCACAAGGCGCCCTACTACAAGGTCGACAAGTTCAGGCTTATCCACAGCATATTGCTCGGCGTGATGACCTACGACGGGAACGTGCTGGTGATTGAGAATAAAAAATAAGGAAGATGCCGGATTAAGTCCGGCATGACTGAAAATGAAAAAACTAATCGTTGTAAACAACCCGAAGAATTGGAAGCTCCACGTTCCGGGAATCGAAATCACGTCGGCACAAGACTACCTGATTTCCAGCAAGTACACGAACGAACGCAACTTGCGCGTATTCAACCTCTGCCGCGATTACAGCTACCAGAGCAAGGGCTACTACGTGTCGCTTTTGGCGGAAGCCCGCGGGCACAAGGTGATTCCCGGCGTCAAGAACATGCGCGACTTCAAGGCCCCCGCGGTCATCAAGCACATTTCCGACGAAATCGACAACCTGATTCAGAAAAGCCTGCACAAATTGACGGGCACGGAATTCGTGCTCTCGATTTACTTCGGGCAGAACGTGAGCCCGCAATACCTGGAACTTTCGCAGGAACTCTACAGGCTTTTCCAGGCCCCGCTGCTGCGCGCGAAATTCGTGTTCAAGCAGAAATGGTTCATCCAGAGCATCCGCCCGATTTGCGTGGACGAAATTCCCGAATCGCACATGGAGTTCGTCGACAAGTTCGCGCAGGAATACTTCGAGAAGACCCGCTATGCCTCCAGCAAGGAAGAGGATTACCTGTACGACCTCGCCATCCTCACGAACCCCGACGAGGTGGAGCCGCCAAGCAACGCCGAAGCCATACAGCACTTTGTGAAGGCGGCAGAAGATACGGGATTCCGCGTGGAGATGATCACCCGCAAGGACTACCCGCGCGTAGGTGAATTCGACGCGCTGTTTATCCGCGAGACGACGAACGTGAACCATTACACGTACAGTTTTGCACGCCGCGCGCAGTCGCTCGGGATTGCGGTCATCGACGACCCGGACAGCATTCTGCGCTGCTCCAACAAGGTGTACCTGCAGGAACTCATGCAGGCGGCAAAAATCCATTCGCCTAAAACGATTATCGCGCATGCCGAAAACCGCCACACGCTCGCAAAAGAAATCGGGTTCCCGATGGTCATCAAGTCGCCCGATTCGAGCTTTTCGATGGGCGTGAAGAAGGCGACCAACAAGGAAGAACTCGAACAGATTCTCGACGAGATGTTCGAACACAGCGACCTGCTTATCGCACAGGAATTCACACCGACGGAATTCGACTGGCGCGTGGGCGTGCTCGACGGCAAGCCGCTTTACGCCTGCAAGTACCACATGGCGAAAGGCCACTGGCAAATCTACAACTGGGAAAGCGACGACAAGAAAAGCGAAGCCTTCTCGGGCAAGTGCGAGAGCGTGCCCATAGAGATGGTGCCGCACGGAATCGTGAAGACGGCGCTCCGCATCTGCAGCCTTATCGGCAACGGTCTCTACGGCGTTGATTTGAAGGAATGGCACGGGCACCCGATCGTTATCGAAGTGAACGACAACCCGAGTATAGACGCGGGCATCGAAGACGGCATAGGCAAAAGCAAGGTGTATCTCGCCGTCATGAGGTCGCTGCGCCACCGCATCGAAGAACGCATGAACGCCGCCCAGCACAAACTGCAACAACACGAGCGGGAATGGTTTTAATGACTACTTATAAACTTTGGCAGCGTTACGGCATCGAGATGGAGTACATGATCGTAGATCGTGACTCCCTGAACGTTCTCCCCCGCGCCGACATCCCTCTCGGAAAAGACGAGAAGGGCGAGCAGCTTTCTGACGTAGAACACGGCCCCATCGGGCTTTCGAATGAACTCGTGAGCCATGTGCTGGAATTCAAGTGCGCCGAACCCGTCGAAAGCCTCCATCACTTGGGAAAGACTTTCCACAAGGAAATCCTGAAGGCGAACGAATCGCTCAAGAGCATAAACGCGATGCTCTTGCCCACGGCAGCGCACCCCTTCATGGACCCCGCCGAAATGAAGCTCTGGCCCTACGATTGCCTCGACATCTACGAGACATATGACCGCATTTTCAACTGCAAGGGTCACGGCTGGGCGAACCTGCAATCCACCCACATCAACCTTTCGTTCCACGGCGACGAGGAATTTGGAAAATTGCACGGGGCGATACGCGCGCTGTTGCCATTGATTCCCGCCGTTGCGGCATCGAGCCCCTTCCTGGACGGCAAATACTGCGGTTACCTGGACGGACGCATCGAAACCTACCGCCACAACCAGGAGAAGATTCCGAGCATCACCGGGAAGGTCATTCCCGAAGCGGTATTCACGTACAAGGATTACGAAGAGCAGATTTTCAACAAGGTGAAGGCGGATATCGCGCCGTACGATCCCGAGCACCTGCTCAACCACTTCTTCTTGAACAGCCGCGGTGCAATCGCCCGCTTCGACCGAGGAGCCGTGGAAATACGCCTGGTCGACATTCAGGAATGCCCCGATGCCGACATTGCGATTGCCGAATGGGAAGTCGCCGTCTTGAAGGGTCTTGTCGAGGGACAATTTGCGAATGAGTCGCAAATTCATTCACTTGATACCGACGCCCTCGCAAAAATCCTCCTCGCCGCCACACATTCCGCCGAAAAGACGGTCATCAGCGACCGAGACTACCTGAATATCTGGAAAATTGACGCCAGCGAAATCACCGCCGGCGAACTTGTCCAAAAAATAACGGAAAAAGTCAAAAACAAGATTTCCTCGCACTCCCAGGAACTGCTCGCCAGCATGTTCAAGCGCGGCACGCTCGCAAGTTCCCTCGTCAAGAACGTCGGCGCAGACCCCGACCGCGACGATTTCGTGTACGAATACGGGAAATTGGCGAAATGTCTGGCAGAAAATAAACTATACGGAATATAAAAAAAATATATTTCAAGGAGTACAACCTAAAAACACCAGCATAATCCGTCAACGAGGGGTAATATGTTTCAAATGACAAAGAAGCGGTCGATTCTCGCGGAACTCCTTTTCTGCGTACTGGTCTTTCTCGCCTGTAACGATACCGATTCAATCCCTGTCGTAATAGGGGGTTCTGAACCAGAGACTTCCCCGGAAGAAACGGCTGCAACCGATTCAGCAGCGACCGATTCGGTAACAACCGATTCCACCGCCGGAGACAGTTCCCGCCTCCACTTTGTCCTTGGTGAAAACGAGATAACATCCAGCAATCTGTACCTCTCCTACCCGGCAGATTCGTTCTTGACCAAATTCGAGATTGGCGATATCATAACCGTAACGATAGTCGGCTACGACACGCTCGACATACCGGTAGTCGAGTCCTCCAACGACGCGCCCATTGCGGGAATCTCGCTCAAGGCAGTAAGCGGCTCCAAAGAACTAGCCTTGACAATCCATAACGGACGGCTGGCGGAAATCCTTGGAATAACCGTAGAAAAGGCGCCCATAGACGTCTACATATCCATGAAGGAAAAGGGCGGATTCCTGTTCGGCCTCGAAATGCGGTACTTCCAGTACATGGATTACTACACGGTAAATTATCCGGACCTTTCAATCGAGGAATTCGCGAACTTCAGGGAAGTCCGCACCACGGGCATGGGGAAAAACAAACTGTACCGTTCTTCCAGCCCCGTCGACCTTTGCCTCGGCCGCAACTTCTATGCCGACTCGCTCGCAAAAGAAGCGGGGGTCGCCACGTTCATCAACCTGGCCGACACAGAAGACAACGCCAGGACTTTCAAGAGTTTCGACAGTTCCTATTACTCAACACAAGACGTCATCTTCTTGGCATTGCCCGTTGAATTCTTTTCAAAGCCTTTCAAGGAGGGCCTCGCAAAAGGATTCCGCTTCATGATAGAGCACGACGCACCATATCTGGTGCACTGCACCTACGGCATGGACCGCACCGGCTTTACGATCGCGGTTCTGGAAGCGCTGATGGGAGCGACCTCCGATGACATCAAGAAAGATTACGCGAAGACCTTCACCAACTATTTCAATGTCGTAGACGGAAGGCAAGTTGCCCTGAATGAAGAACAGGCGGGATTTTTCGAGGCCGTAGTCCTGAAGAACCTGAAAGCGGTCTACCATGCCGAAGGAATAGAAATTCCCGACGCCAGCAATGCCGACTGGGCCCCGGCTACAGAAAAATACCTAGAAAAACTCGGGATGACCCCAAAAGAAATTTCCGATTTGAAGGACAAGTTGAAATAATGAAACTGATGCTCACCTGCGAGCATGCGAGCAACCGCCTGCCAGCAGCATTCAAAAAGTTCGTGCCGGCGGATGTGCAACAAACGCACCGCGCGTACGACATCGGCGCTTTGATGCTTTTCCGCAAGTTGGTGAAATTCGCGAAACCGGAGTTCTATAGCGAAGGAAAGTTCTCGCGCCTGTTCGTGGACCTGAACCGCACCATTACGAACAAAAGCGTTTTCAGCGAATATTACGGAGCACTTGAAGACCGCGACAAGACTGCCAAAAGTTCAGTCAACACCGCCGCAAAAATGAAGGCGCAGGCAACCGCTTATTGGAAGGAATACCGCGAGAACGTAGAGAAGTTCGTCGCAAGTTCGCTGAGCTCACCGAAGCGAACCGCAACCAAACAGAAACACGCCGCGGGCAAGAAAGGCGCGGAAGAAGCGGACATCGTGCACCTGGGCATACACAGCTTTACGCCTGTACTCAACGGCAATGTACGCAATACGGACATCGGCATTCTCTACGACCCATCGCGCCCGCTAGAGCGCACCTACGCGAACGTAATCAAGGACGAAATCAAACGCCTGTACCCGCACATGAAGGTTCGCTTCAACTACCCGTACAAGGGCTCGTCCGATGGGCTCACCACCGCGTTGCGCAAAAAATTCGGCCCGCGCTACGTGGGAATTGAAATCGAGATAAACCAGAAATTCTTCATCTAGGAATGCGGGCGCATCGCCCCAGACAGGCATTTTTTCTACATTCAAAATATGCCTGAAAAGACCTTATTATTGCTCGATTCCTACGCGCTTGCGTTCCGCATGTTCTACGCGTATTCGCAGAACCCGCTCAAGAACAGCCAGGGTGAAGACGTCTCGATGATGCACGGTTATTGGGGTGCAGTGCTCCGCATATTAGCAAAGCACAACCCGACGCACTTCGCGATTGCACGCGACGTGGCGCACACGAAGACTTTCAGGCACGAACTTTACCCTGACTACAAGGCGAATCGCGGGCCCATGCCCGAAGAGATGGCGGCGCAGATGCCGCTGCTGGGTGAAAGCCTCGAAGCGAGCGGAATCCCGCTGCTCTCGGAACCGGGTTACGAAGCGGACGACGTGATGGCGAGTACCGCGACGGCGGCCGTCGAGGCGGGTTTCGACCACGTGGTGATTTTGAGCAAAGACAAGGACATGTCGCAAATCGTGAGCGACAAGATTCACCTTTTCCACTTGACCAAGGGCGCCGACGGCATCGACTTCGGCCCCGAACAGGTACTGGAAAAATACGGGCTCCCGCCGGAAAAAATCCGCGACTACCTCGCGCTCATGGGAGACGCGAGCGACAACGTGCCGGGCGTGCCCAAGGTGGGCCCGAAGACCGCCATCCAGTTGCTGAACGACTACGGCGACATGGATAACCTGTACGCGAACCTCGACAAGATTACCAAGAAGGGATTGCACGACAATCTGGAAAACAACCGCGAGAAGGCTTTCTTGAGCCGCGAACTCGTGACACTCCAGACCAAGCGGGCGTTCAGCGGGAACTTGGACGCCCTCGAGTACAACGGCCTGCACGTGGATACCCTCGCGCAGATGTTCAAGGACCACGAAATCAACAGCCTGTTGCGCCTGCTGGAAAAGGTCCCGAGCAAGACGGGATTCGTACGCGAAAGTGACGCGGACAATGCGGGCGCGGAAGGCGCGAACTCCGCCAACGGGGATGCCGCGATTCAGGCAGCAAGTTTCCCGGTCGATGTTCCTCCCCCGTACATCTGCGTAGATACCGAAGAAGTTTTCGAGCAGATGAAAGCGGAATTTTCCGCATCATCCTTGATTGGCGTAGACACCGAAACTGACGGGCTCGACCCGATGCAATGCAACCTGGTGGGAATATGCCTCGCCTCTGCCGACGACGACGGCAAGGTCACGAAGGGCTACTACATTCCCATCGCGCATACGGATGAAATCGGATTCCCGTTGCCCGCAAGCAAGGGCGGCAATTTCGATTTCAACAAGGCGAAGGATTGGTTCTACGCGTTTTTTGCCGACGCCGTTCCAGCCGCGGGTGCCGATACTCCGCGCGCCTTCGTGTTCCACAACGCGAAATTCGACCTGCACGTTCTCGCCCGCGCTTTCAAGATTCCGCAGGCAGTAATCGACAAGGCGAAAATCATTGACACGCTTATCGCCGCATGGATGCTCTCGCCGGGGCAATCGGGCCTCGGGCTCGACAACCAGGTAATGCAGCGCCTGCAGCACGAGATGATCCCGATAGAAAACCTCATCGGGCGCGGCAAGAACCAGATAACATTCAATCGCGTCGCTGTCAAGGACGCCACCGAATACGGCGCCGAAGATGCCGTCTATACCTTACGCCTGTGGGAACCTCTTCGCCGCGAACTTGAAAAGTTCGATTACGTGAAGTATTTCTTCGAGCAGGAAATGCCGCTGTTGAAGGTGCTTTACCAGATGGAATCCGTGGGCGTCGCGATTGACGTTCCGGCCCTCAAGGCGCTCGAACAGGAACTTGCGCACCGCATCGAAAATCTCGAAAAAGAAATATGCGACATGGCGGGAGTCGAATTCAACATCGGTTCTCCCAAGCAACTCGGCGACGTTCTCTTCGACACGCTCGGGCTACCCGAAATCAAGAAACGCAGCACCGACGCGGTCGTGCTCGAAGAACTCAGCTACAAGGCGCCACACCCGATCGTCTTTTCCGTCATCGAGTACCGCGAACTCAAGAAAATGCAGAGCACCTACATCTCGGTGCTCCCCACGCTATTGAACCCGAACACGCGCCGCATCCACACGAGCTTTATCCAGTGGGGCACCGCCACAGGGCGCCTCTCGAGCCGCGATCCGAACCTGCAGAACATTCCCGTGCGCAGCGATCTGGGCAAGAAGATTCGCGCAGCGTTTATCCCGCAGAGCAAGGACAACGTGATTCTTGCGGTGGACTACTCGCAGATCGAGCTCCGCATGCTTGCGCACCTGAGCGGCGACAGAGCCCTCATCGAAAGCTACAAGGAAGGCATCGACATTCACGCACGCACCGCCGCCGCCATTTATGGCGTAGACATCAGCGAAGTGAACAGCGACATGCGACGTGACGCGAAGGTGGTGAATTTCGGCGTGCTGTACGGCATGACGGCTTTCCGCCTCTCGCGCGACCTGAAAATCCCGATGTCGCAGGCCAAGGACTTTATCACCGGGTACTTCGACATGTACCAGGGCGTGCAGCAGTATATCGAAGATACCAAGGCGGCCGCCCACCGCGATGGCTACGTGGAAACCCTGTCGGGCCGCCGCCGCTACATTGCGGGCATCGACTCTAGCGACCGCATGGAATCGCAGATGGCAGAACGCATGGCGGTAAACACGCCGGTGCAGGGCTCCGCCGCCGACCTCATCAAGATTGCGATGATACGCATCCAGAAGCGAATCAACGAAGAAAACCTGCCGCTCAAGATGATGTTGCAGGTCCACGACGAACTCGTGTTCGAATGCCCGCGCGATCAGGTGGAAGCCATGTCGCAGATGGTCAAGGCAGAGATGGAAGGCGCCATGCAGTTGAAGGTGCCGCTCGTGGCGAGTGTGGGCTTCGGCGAGAATTGGTTAGTAGCGCATTAAGAGTAGAAAGGCGACTGTTTCGGCTTACGGAGCCGGGTCTTCGTCCTTAACGCAGCGGATGTAATACTGCGCTTTTTCATCGTACATGTACGAGGTAGCCACATGGTAGCCTGTTTCGACTCTAATCCCTTCGTTATACGTTTTTCCGCAATCGCCATCGTACCAGAACCAAGCCGATTGGGTTTCACCTGAACAAAAGCCATCTTCTAACCGAAAGCCGCCCGGAAGCGCATTAAACCCTATCGCATCGGTCCCGTTTAAATTTCTGATCCAACCGGAGGTGGAACGGAGCGCCGTTTGCGTTATCCCTCCCATACTCGTGACAAAATTGAGCATGTCATACCACTCATCCTTTGTCGGCAAGTGCCAACCATCGGGGCAAACCTGTTTTGCCGTTTCGCAAGTATAAATGGAACCGTACGCATCGCATTTTTCAACGTCATCGTCATAGCACCAACGGTTCCCCTCTAATTCCGGCATTGCAACTGAATCGCGGTAATCCAGGTTTTCCGCCATCCATACCTGCGTCCAAATGCCAACGGTCTTGTATTCCCGTCCGTCACGTTCGTCCACGAAGGTACCCTGTTCCAGCGCAGTCGAATCTATAAGCCATCCCTCTTCCGTACATACAAAGTGCGAGTTATTCAACTTCATTTTTTTACCGAGAATATAGCTGGTACAACCCGCATCCAATTCATATTCCCGCATGTTCCGCATTCTAAAATCCCCGTTATCGCAAACGTATACGCGAGTAGAATTGTTATGCTTGTCGTGGAACCTACCGTCGCCATACAGGCCCGTTGCGCTACATTCCGGGCGGTCATCGTAAGTATCGTTGTATATCAGCGGGGCGACATCCCACTGTAACGGAATATCGCTCCACGATCTGTACTTGCACACAAAATACTCCCCGTCATACTTCACTTTAGACGTGTCGCCATCTACCAGGCACGCGGTCCCGCCCAGCGAGACCATGATGCTGTCCATTTTAGTGCCTAGGCGCCACTCGCCATCTTGGAATACATAAATGTGTTCAAGTTCGCAGTCCGCGCTTCTGACCGCACCTTCTTCTGCGGGTTCGCCCGCTAATTTCATCAAATCAAATTCCTCATGTGAGAGGCTTCTCCACGCAAAGTTTTCGCAGAGGTACCTTGTGCCATCACTCGCAGTCGCAATTTCGCTATCGCGCGCCGCAGTGCAGGCGTCAAAGCTGAACTTGCAATTGGAACTATCACGTTCGTGCCAAGCACCGCTCTCGTACACATAGCATTTACGCGGATCGGCACCTTCCCATTTGGTTTGTCCCTCCTCCCCTATTGTCCACCTAAATTCTTCATATTCGGAATTGGACATTACAACCCAACCATTCGCGGTACAGACAGAATAACCCAAGTCTTGAGTAATCGAGTTACTCAGCCAAGCGCTCCGATGTACAAATTTATTCAGCGTCGCCTCGGTACAATTGAAAACCATGTTTGGATCTTTGACACAACGGACAGACATTCGAGCGCGGTCTTCAAGCCCCACACTCCAAGTAGCATTACTCTCCTCCAGCAACCGGAAATACGCGTGCTTTTTCGAATCAATCGTTTCAAAGGAACTTGTCCAGAAATAGGCACTCAAGTCACCCCTGACCATATTGTCATCGTCAAATATCATCCCGGCGGGAACCGCCGAAAAGCCGGAAACATCATTCGCCTGAGACCATATGTCCATAAACCAAGTGGACTGAAGTTCAGAAACCTTAGAATTCGTGAACATATCCAGATAATCCCATTCTTCCTTGCCCGGGAGGTGCCAGCCCGCCGGACACGCGGTCTTAGCACTTTTCCAACTATAGTAGCCACCGAACGCATCTTCAGGATTACCCGGAACAAATCCATCGTCCGTCTTGTAATTGAGATTCTCCGCCATCCAATCCAGTACTCCGACACGCACTGTACGATAAACTTGGCCGTCGCGAGAATCTTCCAGTTTGCCATACTCAATATATCTCATGCCGTAGAACCGTTTCCACATATTCCCGTAGCAGAAATACGCCTTGCTCGAATCGACAACGCCACGAACTATCTGGCCAAACGTCGTGCATTTAAGGCCATGCGTATTCCTAGCCACATCGCTAGTATCCGCGACGCCAGTCGTATCCACAGGCCTCTGTCCCAGGGTGTCGCCAGCCACTCCGCTCGTATCGGCAATTGTATCCCCGGGCAGCTGGTTATCACTGATGAGCCATTTACCCTTCTGGCATTTGAACACTTTTCTGTACCATCTGCTCAGTGCGTTTACATTACTCGTCTCAATTCCCTCCAGACTCGCATCGCACCCGCCAAGACCATAGGAATTCCACCAGAACCTATCCAAGAATTTTTTCACAGAGAGCAAAGCAGGATCCCGCATTCCATCCATGCTCTGCATTGCCGCCCAGTCCGCTATATTCGCAGCTACTTTTGCACTTTTCCATAAAGCGTCATTCTTCCAAACGCCGTCATTCAGGAGATCGTCGATAAAGCCCGAAATCC
Source organism: Fibrobacter sp. (assembly GCF_017551775.1). NCBI lineage: Bacteria > Pseudomonadati > Fibrobacterota > Fibrobacteria > Fibrobacterales > Fibrobacteraceae > Fibrobacter > Fibrobacter sp. The sequence goes on from NZ_JAFZKX010000027.1 coordinate 14,331, forward strand.
GTTTATCGAGATTCAATTCGTCTTCATTGTTTTTCGTAGCAAGACTAAAGGGCAAGTTCGCTACGCCATCCTTGTCCAGTCCGCCCAGCATGAGCACGCTTACCGCAAGCAGCGCCATATCGCCATCGCTATCACCGTAGATACTCAGGTCTTCGGCCGGAGCGTAATCGCCCCGTATGCCGAATGCGGCGAGAACCTCGTCCTGCGCTATAATCTTCGCCTCAGCCATGGTCACGCCATAATTTCCAATAAGGTAAAGAATACGCCTATGCTCCAAGTGGGTCAAAAGGTTAACGTTCACCGTTTCGCGATCGGAAAGGTCGGCCAGTGCATACAGCGGGAAAGACAACCTCATAGTCATTCCCGTCAATTCGTTGCGGAAAGATCCTTGCGCCTTGACAAGCACATACGGAGACAATAGCCCTTCCAGTTCAACCGAATACGCCCCGCTGTCGTTAAGAATCTTCCCTTCAGCAACATATCCCGTCGGGAGAAAACTCTCGGCATCCAGTTCAAACACGGAAACGGTAGAGCCCTTCAAAAAGGGACCTTTCTGTACAAAGCCCGAAACAGTCCTCTTTCCTGCCGGCAACAATTCAACCCCTCTGCCAGAACCGTCATCATCGCTACAGGCGGCAAGCAGAGAGAACATAATCACGAACAAAAAAGAAAAAAATTTTCCCCGAAAGTGCAATTCAGCCCACCTATTCAAAGTATTCCTCATCAAATATAACTTTGTTGATGAGGGTACGCGCTCGGCATCTGCCATCCCCTTGTTGTAATCCGTTCAATGGATTTTTGAACAGAGGGCGCATTTTACGTCATTTTTCATGTTCGAGGGTTTAAATTATAATACAAGTAGTGGTTTAGGGTCATCTTAGAGGAAACCAAATGAAGCACATTCTCGCAAAAACGGCCATTTTTACAATCGCGGGCGCACTCACGGCAGTAGCGGCCTCGGCAGCCAACCTCCCCACCGCCAAGGAAGTCCAGTCCAAGATGGGCATGGGTTTCAACATCGGTAACTCCATGGAGGTGCCGAACAACCCGACCTTATGGGGCAACCCCTACCCGACCCAGGCCCTGCTCGATTCCGTCAAGGCGGCTGGTTTCAGCACGGTCCGTATTCCCTGCGCTTGGGACAGCCACGCACCGGGCGGCAAAATTACCGAAACCTGGCTCGATTCCGTAAAAACGGTCGTCGACTACGCCATGCGCGCGGGCCTCTACACCATCTTGAACATCCACCACGAAGGTGAAGGCGGCTGGTTCCAGAGCAACATCGGCACAAGCGTCAACAGCAATATTGACACCAAGATGAAAAACTACTGGACGCAGATTGCAAACAAGTTCAAGAACTACAACGAACGCCTGATTTTTGCGGGTGCGAACGAGCCCGGCCCGAATGTAAACAACTGGACTGCCCAGCACGTCAGCACGCTGATGCACTACTACCAGACCTTCATTGACGCCGTGCGCGCCACGGGCGGCAACAACGCCACACGCACCCTGATTATCCAGGGCCTCAACACCGACATTGACAAATCCGTCAAGAGCGCGCCAGTAAGCACGTTCCCCACCGACAAAGTCAGCGGCTACCTGATGTTCGAAGTGCATTACTACGACCCGTACCAGTACACACTCATGACCAGCCAGCAGGACTGGGGCGCGAGCGAACCTATTCTCCCGCAATACTACTACGGCGATTACCAGAAATCCGGCGAGCCCAAGCGCAACGCGGGTTACAACGCCTGGGCGGGTTCCGTCGATTCCAAACTTGCAGGCATTGAACACCCCAAGGAACAGTTCGCCAAAATGAAGACGAACTACGTAGACAAAGGCTACCCGGTCATTGTCGGCGAATTCGGCGCGAACACGCGTTCCCCGGAACTCAGCGGCAGCGATTTGAACCTCCACAAACAGGGCCGCGTGCAGTGGCACAAAGACGTCGTGACTGCCGCCAAGCAGTACGGCCTCACGCCAATCCTCTGGGACATGGGCAACGAGAGCAATTCCGGCTACGACAACATGGCCTACATCCGCAGGCAATCTTCCCCGACGGGCAAGGTCCTCGACGTAGACGTCATCAACGCCATGCGTGAAGTCTACAGCCTCGGCAACTACGTGAACACGGGCGTCACACACGTGGAAGACTTCATCACGGGCGGCAGCGAACCCACATCCAGTTCCTCCGTACAGCCGGAATCTTCCAGCTCGGTTCCCCTATGCGACGCCATGATTCCCGAATGCGGCTGGAGCCCCATTGTGCCCAACACAGTCGCTAGCGCCACGGGGGTCCAACTCCACCGCGAAGGCAACACACTCTACGGCACCGGGAAAATCACGCTATTCGACATGAACGGCAACCTGGTGCGCACCTCGGGCGGCTCCGCCGGCAACACGGAACTGCAACTGCAGGGAATCAAGCAGGGGCTCTACGTCGCAAAATGCGGCAACAAATCCCTGAAAATCATCGCAAAGTAACCACATAATCCCAATCCAAAAAAAATTCCCCCGGCCAACAGCCGAGGGAATTTTTCAAATGTCACCCCCGCGCAAGCGGGGATCTAATTACACGTCGACGACTTCAGTCCAGCCGAACGGGTCTTCCGCTTCACCGAACTGGATAGCCGTGTACTTCGTGAAGAGTTCCGTGCAGACCGGACCCGGGTTCACGCCGTCACCGTAAGTGAACGTCTTGCCGGCAACCGGATCCACGATCTTCTTGATCGGGGTAATCACGGCGGCGGTACCGCATTCGGCAGTCTCTTCGAATTCAGCGAGTTCTTCGAACGGAACCTGGCGGCGTTCCACCGTGTAGCCCAGGTATTCGGCCAACTGCATCAAGCTCTTGTTCGTGATGGACGGCAGAATGGATTCGGACTTCGGGGTGATGTAGCTCTTGCCCTTGATACCGAAGAAGTTTGCCGGACCGCATTCGTCGATGTACTTCTTTTCCTTGGCATCCAGGTAAATGGTGCTGGAATAGCCGAGCTTCTTGGCTTCGGCCAGAGACATCAAGCTAGCAGCGTAGTTACCGCCAACCTTCACCGTACCCGTACCCTGCGGAGCGGCGCGGTCGTAGTTGCGGCTCACCATCATGTCGACCGGCTTGAACCCGTCCTTGAAGTAGGGGCCCACCGGGCAGACGAAAATCATGAACAGGTATTCATCGGCGGGCTTCACGCCGACTTCTGGACCCGTACCGATGAGGAGCGGGCGGATGTAGAGCGTCGCACCGTAGCCATACGGCGGGACAAAGCGGGCGTTCAGCTTCACGGCCATCTTGACCATCTCGTGGAAGAGCTCCAGAGGAGGAGCGGCCATCAGCACGCGGTTAGCGGTGCTCTGCATGCGCTTCGCGTTTTCTTCCCAGCGGAAAATGCGGACCTTGCCGTCCTTGCCGGTGTAAGCCTTGAGGCCGTCGAAACCTTCCTGGCCGTAGTGCAAGCAAGTTGCGGCCATGTGGATGCTGATATCCGTCGAAGAAGAAACTTCAATCTGGCCCCACTTGCCATTGCGGTAGTAGCAGCGGACATTGTAATCGGTATCAGTGTAACCGAAGGGGAGAGTCTTCCAATCGACATTGTTCAAATCAACTTGCATA